>CAMDVP010000070.1 GCA_945877525.1 uncultured Clostridia bacterium
GCCGAAGGCGGAAGTCGAAAGCGGAGCGACGATGATCGGAAAGCCCTTTGGGGAGTGAGGCTTTCGTCGCCAGTGGCGACAAAGAGAAAGCCGAACGAGTCAGCCGAAACGAGCGGCCCTCGGCCGCGACGATTGAGGCTGCGGAGAGTGAGGCTTTCGTCGCCTGTGGCGACAAAGAGAAAGCCGAACGAGTCAGCCGAAACGAGCGGCCTTTCGCCGCGACGATTGAGGCTGCGGACGCGCCCGCAGGCGCGAAACCTATGCTATGTCCTCGGCAATGTAATCGTTTTTAGCGATAACAGTATCATTCGTCTTTCATCAGGTCATACATCATGATGCCCGCGGCCACCGCCGCATTGAGGGATTCAGCGCCGCCCCGCATGGGAAGCTTCAGGCGATGGGTAGCCTCGGCCTTTACACCGTCGGACACGCCGTTTCCTTCGTTGCCTATCACCAGGCAGAAGCGTTTTCCCACATCGCCCCGGCGGTAGAAGGGCTCGCCGTCCAGCTGGGAGGAAAGCACGCTGTACCCCTTCTCCCGCAGCCCCCGCAAATAGCCCGGCAGATCATCCGTCACGGTGACCGGCACACGAAATACGCTGCCCATGGTGGCCCGCAGAGTTTTGGGACCGAACACATCAGCGCACTGCTCGGATAGAATCGCGCCGTCCAGCCCCGCCGCGTCCGCCGTGCGCAGGATGGTGCCCACATTGCCGGGATCCTGCACGTCTTCCAAGGCAATCAGCCTGCTTCCTTTTGCAGCACGCTGCGCCATACGCACCACCGCCGCCACTCCCTGGGGGGTTTTCGTATCGCATACCGCTGCCAATACCCCAGCAGGCAGCAGATACACCGGGCACTCCGGTCGGAGGGCAAGTTCCTCCAGTCGATCCTCCTGCGCCAGCACCGCCTCCACCATGAAGGCCGAGGCCAGCGCCTCCTCTACCATTTTGAAGCCCTCCACCAGGAAACAGCCGCTTTCCCGGCGGCCTTTTCGCTCCTTGAGGGCCTTCCATCCCTGAACCTTAGGGTTTTTCAGGCTGGTGATGCGCTCCATGTGATGCCTCCTTGCTGTCCGACCGCATATTGCCAATCATGCCTGCCGCCACCAGCAGGCCGCCCACCAGCGTTCCCAGGGAAAACCGTCCCATCAGCGCATCAATACCCATGCCGGTAAACACCTGCCCCACAAACACCACCAGGGACATCTGCAGCGCCGGCAATCGGGGCGTGACCACATTGGCCAGGAAAATGCCCAGCGCCCCCAGCGCGCCGCCTGTATAAATGAGCAGGCTGTATCCCGGCGCAGGAAAGGCGGCGTTCATTCGGAACCCCGTCAGCGCAAACACCAGCAGGCTGCCCAGCAAACCGGTGACATAGTTCATCACCGTGGAATAGCCAACGCCGCAGCGGGTAGCCAGGGCCGCGTTGGCCATGCGGGCGAATATCATGGTCCAACCGCTGAGGAAGCTCACCGCTGCCGCCAGCGCCGAGCCGCCGGACAGCGTTTCCCCGGAGAGGGCCAGCATGGCGCCACAGCCCAGGGCCATCACCGTCATGGCCAGGAACTTCCCCCGGTTCATCCGGTGTACCGCCGCGCCCATCAGGCCGAAATGATCCACCACCGCCGAGCAGGATACCTGCCCCAGCAGCATCAGCACCAGGTTGGCCGTTACGCCGATGCCGCTGACGCCGATGTTCACAAACACCACCGATAAAATGCCGATCAGCCCGCCGGAATACTGATACCAGGGCGCTCGGCCCTTCGCCCTGCCCCAGGTGAAGGCCAGGGGCAGCAGCACCAACAGCCCTATCAGATGAATCATCACCGTAGCAGCCCAGTTGCCATAGAGGCCGGAAAGCTGCGCGTTGACCGTGTTCATCAGGGAAAGCAGCACGCCGTAGAGCGCCGCCAGAGAGACATGGGTCATGTCCGTCCTCCTACGGAAATTAATTCACACCGCGGAAACCCTTGCCGATAATTTCCCCGGTGTTGGTAATCAGCAGGAACGCGCCGGGATCGACCTTTTTCACATGGCGACGGAGCAGCACAGCCTCCCGCCGGTTGACCACGGTGAGCAGCACGGTACGGCCTTCGTGGGTGTAGGCGCCCTCGCCGTGGAGCTCGGTCGCGCCCCGATGCAGCGTTTGCGTGATAAAGGGCTCCACCAGCTCCGGGTGCGCGGTAATGATGTGGAAACACTTATGGATATTGATGTTTTCCAGCACCATGTCCACCATCACGCTCTTGATGACCAGTCCCAGGATGGAAAACAGGCCCGTTTCCATGCCGAAGGCCACGCAGGCCATGACGGTGATGATACAGTCGCTGGCCATGAGCGCGTTGCCGATATTCAGGGTGGTGAACTTGCGCAGCAGCATGGCCACTATGTCCGTTCCGCCGCTGGAGGCATCCAGGTTGAACAGGATGGCCGAACCCACCGCCGGCAGCCCTACCGCGAAGATCAGCTCCATCAGCGGCTGGGAGGTCATGGGAGCGCTCAGCGGCACCGCCCTCTCCATCACCCAGATGAAGACGCTCATCAACAGGCTGCAGTAGCATGTCCGTATGCCGAAGCTGCGGCCAAACACCGCAAATCCGATCAGCAGCAGCGCCACATTGATGACCATCACAAAGTCGCCCGGGGTGATGGATGGAAAGTAATGTCCCAGAATCACCGACAGGCCGCTGACGCCGCCGGTGGAAAAATTGTTCGGAAATTTGAAGAAATACACGCCCGACGCCAGCAGCAGGGTACCCAGAGTCATCAGGGCCCATTCCCTGAGCTGCCTTGCCGTCTTTTTTTGCGCATCCGTCTTGACCGCACTGCCTATCATGCCGAAACTCCTTCTTCCGTTCAGCCGGGATTTGCCCTATTATAGCACGTTCTCCCCGTCTCCGCAACCGAGGGCGATCAGCTCCGTCAGGCACGCGGCTACGGCGGCCTCGGTCTCCGCGCCCCTTGCCAGCGCACGGGCGGCGCAGGCGCGCACATCGCTTTCAGCTTCCGCCGTCAACAGCCCCGAAGCGTCAAACAGCCCCGCGTACAGCATCGCGCATGCCTCGGGGCACGCCTGCCGGAAAGCAGTGAGGAAGCGCAGCAGCAGCAGCTCCACCGGCATGGGTGGCGCACCGCTGGCTCGCAGGGACATGGCCCGTCCCGGCTCGTCGCCGCGCACCTCCGTCATGCGGCATAGGCCCAGCACAGCCTCGCACCCGGGGGCAGGGCTGTGCTGCACATGTCCGCCGCGCACCGGATGCTCCCGGCTCATTTCCAGCCGGGTCATGCGAATGCAGCGCGTCCGCAGTCCCTCCGGCAGAAGGGCGAAGATCCCCCCGCCCCGGCCCGCCAGCAGCAGCGTCATGTCAGCGGGAAGATAATCGTTGAGCAGCGGGTCGCGGAAAACCTCCTCCTGCATCAGCCCCGCGAGGGCAAACATGGCCGAAAAGCCCAGGGTCAGCAGTGCCTGGGTGACGGTCATGCGGCCCTCCGCCAGGCGCGCGTTCATGTGCGCGGCAAGCTGGCCTCCAAAGTCCGCCAGGCAGCGATCCAGCAGCTGCTGGCACAAGCACATTCCACTCAGGCTGCCGCGGGCGCTCTGCAGCCGGGAAGCCAGCAGAAGGATGCTATCCCTTGCCTCGCCCTCGGGCATGGCGAAAAAGTCCGCCTTCAGGCATTCAGGCGCCGCACTGAGGGCCGGCAGCAGCATGGAGCGGATGCCCAGGGGCAAAAGGCACCGCATGGCCGGGCGATTCATCCCCCGCAGCCACAGCGCCAGCGAAGCCTCGTTGCCCCCCACATCCATGGCCAGAAAGCCGCCCTTCACGCCGCCCTCTCCCCGGACATAGGTACCCAGGGCCATGCTTGCGTCGCCATGCAGCACCGCTTCGTCATTCAGCGGCAGGCCCGTATCCCGCGCCACCAGGGGCGCAAGGGTGCAAACCTCCCGCCATAAGTCCGCCCGGGCACGGGCCGTCACGCCGTCAGGCAGCGCCACGCGCCAGGAAATGGACGGCGCGCCGCCCAGCACCGCCTGCAGCGACACCAGCTCCATGCACTGGCGCAGCGCCAGACGCCGCGCCCTGCGGGTCGTTTCGGACGTTCCCTCCAAAAACCGGCCGTGCAGGCCCCGCGCGCCCCGGGAAGCAAGTTCCGCGCAGTCCACCCCCGCCGGAATATGCCCGTCCGCCAGAGGCCGAGGCTCCGGTGTATCCGTATAGAGCTCCGCCGCCGCAGGCAGCACGGGTCCCAGGGGCGACAGGGGCAGGAATTCCTCCGCCACAGGCGCGCTTCGGGCGCCCCGCAGCAGCACCTTCACCAGGCAGGGTACCCGCACCGGCGACGCCTGCACCCCCTGCCGCAGAGCCATGCTGATACCGGAGGCTCCCAGCTCCAGCACGCCCACCGCACGCTCTCCCGCCGCAGGACGGCAGGGCGGCAGCGTGCATGGTACAACGCCCAGGCACGTATTCCCTTCGCAAAGGGCCACCATTCCCGGGAAGGTTTCGGTTTTCACCACGGAGAACAGCCTGTCCTCCGTTTGCAGCCATGCGCCCCGGCTGAGCACCTCGGCCCGCAGCGCGCCGCCATGCAGATACACCGCATAGCTGCGCCACGCATCCTCAGGCAGAGAAAGGGCAGGCCAAATGGCCAGGGTAGGCGCTTCCTCCGGGGGCAGACAGCGGATTTCCTCCGGGGCATACGCGCGCTCCAGCATCACTTCGCCCGTTCCCTGCAGGGTGAACCGCACCGCCGCGCCGCCGCCCTCCGTCCACCACAGGCGCAGGGAATCCAGCCGGAGCATGTCCCCGGCACAAGCGGCCAGCGCCATGGACAGCGGCGGAAGCACCGCACAGGCGGTTCCTTCGCCCAGGGCTGGCAGCACGCAGCGCGCCTGCAGTCCGCCATCCTCAAACACCGCGCCCGCCCCGCCGGGTATCACGCACAGCCTGTCGGCAAAAGGCATGGCAAAGCCCTCGCGCAGTCCGTCGCCCACAGCTTCACGCCACAGGATTTCCTCCGCTCCGCTCTTCTTCCAGGGCCAGGTCAGGCAGGGCGCTTCATAGGTTCGGAAGGCGGCGGCTTCCTGTCGGGCTTCCTGCAGCATATGCCGCACCGCCGGAGACAAAGCCGCATCGTCCTGCCTTTCGTCCATCCAGGTTCTCAGCCGCGCCGCCAATTCCCGCCGGAATCGGGAAGAAAAGCGTTCCAGCAGGCCGATTTCAGCCTCCAGTTCGCCCAGCGCCTCCCCTTCCCTGGGGTCCGCGGCGCTTTCCAGCCCGGTCACCGCGCTGTCCCGGGCAAAGGGTACCCCATGCCACAGGTAAAGCGCCGACGATCCTGCGCCGTCCTCTCGCCCGGCTTCCAGTCCCAGACATGCCAGCAGCGGATTGTCGCTTTGCTCCGTATATTCCTCCATCACCCGCGCAAGGCCCGTGAAGCCCTGCTCGGGCATCAGGCCAATCACGGCCTTGAACCGTAAAAGCAGCCCATGGCGGAAGCTCTCCTCCTGATGCGCCGCCTCCCGGGCGGGCCGCAGTCCTTCCTGCATCAGGTCGGACAAAAAACGCTGCACCGCAGGACTTCCGCCGGCGCGCAGAATCGACAGGCGGCGAATGAGAATGTCCCTGTCCCGCGGGTTCAAAAGCGCTGTGGGATCGGAAAACCCGCCGTCAAAGAACCTTGCCCGCTCCGGTACAAGGCCGGATAAATCCTCACCCTGTGCCGCGGGAATCACGCCCACACGCCGGTCGATAAGGCCCAGCAGCGCCTCGCGGTTCCCCCGCTGCAAAAGCAGCAGCTCGGCCCGGCCTCCGCCGCCCAGCACCGCCGCGGCAAAGGACGACTGTCCACCCGTCACGCTGCGTATGGTCAGGCGGGCATCCTCCTCCCAGGCGTCCGCCAGCAGACAAAATGCCAGCAGCCCTCGCCACGCGTCCGTACCCCGGCCCTGCTCAATATCCCGAA
This sequence comes from uncultured Clostridia bacterium, assembly GCA_945877525.1. Lineage (GTDB taxonomy): Bacteria > Bacillota > Clostridia > Christensenellales > Aristaeellaceae > UBA11524. The sequence continues at coordinate 5,970 of CAMDVP010000070.1, forward strand.
CGGCGCGGCTGAGGCAATCCGGCTCCGCAGCCCCATCCGCCCCGGCGGTCAGGCGATCCATCGCGCCTGTGGACAGGCGCACCATGCCAACGCCCGTTTCCGCCGCATCCTCCGGCAAAAAAGCCATGCCTTCCTGTCCCGGCTGCGTCATACCGCCGCCTCCCTTGCCAGCGCCAGAAGGTTCGCCACCAGGGCGGCCGCCGGCGCGCCATTCGCTTCCATGTCCTTCAGGCGGCGAAGAAACGCCGCCAAATCCTCTTCATGATCTGCTGCGGGCAGCGTCGCCCCCGCGAAGGCAGCCTCCGCCTCGGCCCAGCGGCGCTTTTCCCTGCGACCCTCCTGCACGTCTGGCAGGCTGTCCCAAAGCATCAGTGCTCTGGCGCTGAACAGCCCGTTTTCCGGCACGCCGCTCTCCCGGGGCAGCTGCGAGGGCTGGCGGCGCATATCGTCCTCTTCGGCGCAGCGCTCGTCCTCCCGTGCCATCTCCAGCCGTGCGTCCACCAGCGCCGTGTAGCGCTCCATCCGTTCAAGCTTTGTGCGGGCGGTTGCCACCTTGTACTGCTCATCGGGCTGCGCCACACGGGCCGCCTCGTCAATGCGGCGGCGGGCTTCCTCCGCCTGGGCGTGCAGCTTCTCCGCCTCCCGCGCCAGCTCCGCCCGGGCGCTTCGAAGCATCCGCAGCCGGGCCGCCCCGCCCAGGTTCGCTTCCAACGCCTGCCGGGCCCGATCAAGGCGTTCCCGCTTTTCCTCCATCTGTGCAAGCACCCGCTGCATGCGCTCGTCTTCGTTATCCTCCAGGCCGTGACGGTGGACTGTTTTCCCCTGGGCAAGGCCGCTTCCACTCGCCTCCCGGCGCATCACCGTCAGCTGGGCGGATATTTCCGAAAGCTGGCGGTAGTTATCCGCCGCCGATGCAAGGAGCTTCTCCATCGCTCCCGCACTGCGCAGCTGCGGGGGCAGGTTGCCAAGCAGCGCCGTCATCCACCGGCGGTATTCCTCCAGCAGCGCCCCAGCCAGGCGCATGTCCTCCGCCAGCGCTTCCCGCTGCGCTGCGTCCATCTGCCGCGCCTGCCGGAAATACGCTGCATACCAGCCCACCGCCCTGTCCCGTAGCCAGTTGGGAGCCGCCAGCCCCCGCTGCGCCACGGGGAGAATCTCCAGTCGGAAGGCCGCCGCAGCCCGCATCAGCCCGCCAAATCCCCGGCGATAGGCCGCCGCCTTCTCCTCGAAGATCTCCCAGTCAAGGCGGCCCGGCGCGGCCCGGAAGGTCACTGCGCCCTCCGGGAGAGGTTCCTTTTCAAAAAAGCTCGCTGCATAGCAGGCCGACAGCCACTCCACCAGACTGGGCGCGTTTTTGTCCTGACCGGCGCAGTCGCCCTCGGTCAGCCCCAGCAGCAGCATACGGCCGGTGAGGCCCTCGCGCTCCAGCTGCCGCAGCGCCGCAGCGGCGCAGGCGGAGGCATCCTCCGCGTCTCCCGCATAGGGCTCCAGGGCCAGCAGCCCCACCTCGGCCGAATCCTTTAGCGCCCCGGCCAGCACGCGCAGTCCAGCAGCGCCGAATCCCTCGTCCAGCCGCCCGCCCAGGAGCACCCGGGGCTTCTCCCCCTCGCCGCAGGGCAGACCGGCAAGCGGATTGTCGGGACGACTGAGCAAATCTGCCCACAGGACGCCGGCAGCGTCGGCATGGCCCGCCAGACTGCCATCCAACCCCGCGGCAGCCGTATCCTCGTCAAACAGCGCCCTGCACAGGAACATGCTGTCCGCATCCTCCCCGGCCCAGTCGCGCAGGGAGGCATGCGCCGCCGCCCCCGGCCAGCGTGAGATCGTCAGCGCCGGAGGCGTTTTCCCGCCGGGAGCCTGGGCCAGTATCTCCCGCAGCCGGGCATACTGCGCATACAGCGCTTCCGTTTGCGCAGACAGCGCCGTTCGGCCCGTTTCCAGCAGTGTTATTGCGGTCTCCCCGGGCCAAAGTCCCGCAAGCGCCGTCCACAGCACCGCCTGAGCCACCCGGCAGCCCGCGCCGCCCATCAGCCAAAGCTCGCGCCGCATGCCCTCACCTTCCCCTCTACTGAAAAAGCGCGGAAGCCGTCATGGTCGGGCCTCCGCGCGGAGCTTCACCGTTCAGTCCTGATAACCGTTGGGGTTGCCGCTCTGCCAGCGCCAGGAGTCCCGGCACATATCGTCGAGGGTCTTTTCCGCCTTCCAGTGCAAAAGGCGCTCGGCCTTGGCGGGATCGGCATAGCAGGCGTCGATATCGCCGGGACGGCGAGGGGCGATCACATAGGGTACGGGTACGCCGTTCACCCGTTCAAAAGCGTTCACGATATCCAGCACGGAATAGCCCACGCCGGTGCCCAGGTTGATGATTTCGCAGCCGGTATGCTCCGCCGCATAGCCGCAGGCAGCCACATGACCCTTGGCCAGGTCCACCACATGGATATAGTCGCGCACGCCGGTGCCGTCGTGGGTGTTGTAGTCATTGCCGAACACGTTCAGGTGATCCAGCTGCCCCGCGGCCACCTTGGTGATGAAGGGCATGAGGTTGTTGGGGATGCCGTTGGGATTCTCGCCAATGCGGCCGCTCTCGTGGGCGCCGATGGGGTTGAAGTAGCGCAGCAGCACCACGCTCCACTCGGGGTCGGCGTTGACCACGCCCTCAAGGATTTTCTCGATCATGTACTTGGTCCAGCCATAGGGGTTGGTGCAGCCCTTGCAGAACATGTCCTCCCTCAGCGGCACCTCGTCGGGCACACCGTACACCGTGGCAGAGGAGGAGAACACCAGGCGCTTGCAGCCGTGGGCGGCCATGGTTTCGCACAGGGTGAGGGTGGAATCAAGGTTGTTGCGGTAGTAGCGCAGAGGGATGGACACGCTCTCGCCCACAGCCTTCAGGCCAGCGAAGTGGATCACCGCGTCAAAGGTGTTCTCATCGAAAATGCGGTTCATGGCGTCCTTGTCGCACACGTCCGCCTCATAGGCCTTCACGCTGCGGCCAACGATCTCCTCCACACGCTTGAGGGCCTCGGGCTGGCTGTTGACATAGTTGTCCACCACCACCACGTCGTGGCCCGCCTGCATCAGCTCCACGCAGGTATGCGTTGCAATGAATCCGGCGCCGCCGGTCAGCAGAATCTTCATGAAAGCCGCCTCCTATGTTTCATCAATCGCACGGAAAACGCCGCGCGCCCTTCCTATTGTACGACAAAACAGCCGTCCTTGACAAGGGCTCTCGCCCAAGAAAAGGGAGGATTTTTCCGGGTCATCCTGCTTTTTCGCATAATAAAACCGTGTCGCTCAGGCTGGGCAAACCCGCAGCACATCCAGCAAACGCTTACTGCTGCTTCCGTCAGGACCTGACAGGGTTCACGCCGAAGGATCGCACAGGACCCAGCCTTCATCACGGCACGGCTTATACAGTATAGCCTATTCTATCTCAAATTGCAAGTATTACTTTCCCACGGCTTCCCGCAGGGCCTGCACATAATCGGTCTTCTCCCAGGGCAAGTCAAGATCCGTACGGCCGAAGTGCCCGTAGGCGGCGGTCTGCCGGTAGATGGGGCGGCGCAGGTTCAGCCGGCTGATGATGGCGCCCGGCCGCAGGTCGAACAGCTTTTCCACTGCGGCGGCCAGCACGTCGTCCCCCACCACGCCGGTGCCGCGGGTGTCCACCAGCAGGCTGACGGGCTTGGCCACGCCGATGGCATAGGCCAGCTGAATCTCGCACTGGCGGGCCAGTCCGGCAGCCACGATGTTCTTGGCCACATGACGGGCAGCATAGGCGGCAGAGCGGTCCACCTTGGTGGGATCCTTGCCGGAGAAGGCGCCGCCGCCGTGGGGGGCATAGCCACCGTAGGTATCGACGATGATCTTGCGCCCGGTCAGGCCGGTGTCCCCCGCGGGGCCGCCCAGCACAAAGCGGCCGGTGGGGTTGATGAAGTACTTGGTGTTGTCAGAAAGCAGCTCTGCGGGAATTTCCGGGCGGATAACATAGGTCATCATGTCCCGGGCAATCTGCTCCTGGGACACCTCCGGAGCATGCTGGGTGGAAATGACCACCGTATCCACCGCCACGGGGCGGCCGTCTTCGTAGGCCACGGTCACCTGGCTCTTGCCGTCAGGCCGCAGGTAGGGCAGGGTACCGGCCTTGCGCACCTGAGCCAGGCGGCGGGTCAGGCGGTGGGCCAGGGCGATGGGCATGGGCATCATTTCAGGGGTCTCGTCGCAGGCAAAGCCGAACATCATGCCCTGGTCGCCCGCGCCGGTTTCGTTCTCCGCATCCGCGCGGGTTTCGAGGGCCGCGTCCACGCCCATGGCAATGTCGGGGCTCTGAGCGTGGATGGAGGTCATCACCGCGCAGCTGTGTCCGTCAAAGCACAGGTCGGAGGAATTGTAGCCGATGTCCAGCACCACCTGACGGGCGATTTCGGGAATCTCCACATAAGCGCTGGTGGTGATTTCACCCATGACCATCACCATGCCGGTGGTGGTGAAGGTTTCGCAGGCCACGCGGGCCATGGGGTCGCGCTCCAGGATGGCGTCCAGCACCGCGTCGCTGATCTGGTCGCACATTTTGTCGGGATGCCCCTCGGTAACGGATTCAGAGGTAAACAGCTTTCTCATGGGAATACAGCTCCTTTCACAGGTCGGCATGCGGATTGTCCGCAAAAGAAAACCGCCCGATTGGCACATCAATCAGGCGGGATACAATCTTTCGATCGTCCTTATCTGCCAGCGCTGCCCCTTGCGGAACCTGTGCCGCGCTGCGGGATTTGGCACCAAGCCGAGGCCGGTTGCCGTGACTTCATCGGGCCCATCCCTCCGTCACTCGTGATAAGGTATTTACTTGGACGGCATGTATCATAGCACAGTTGCCCGGCACCGTCAAGCGTTTATGCAAGAAAAATTGCATCCGGTGCGTTTCTGTTTGTGGGTTTGACAAGGGAAGCCCGCATCCATTATAATAAACGGAAAGGAGCTGAATCCATGGCGACAGGAAATTCTTCCCGGATCAGGCAGGCGCTGCGTCTTTTGCTTGGCACGATAGCGGCGGCGCTGCTGATCGCGGTATTCTATGTAGCGGTGGTGCTGGGCCAGCCCCAGCCGAACGAGCATGCGGTGGCAGTGCGTACCGATCAGCCGCTTTTGAGCGCGTCTCCCGCGCAGACCCTCGCTTCGGAGGGAGAGCTTGAAAGCCTGATGGCCACTTTTCCCGTGCCCGTCCTGTATGCCCAGAGCGGCGGCGCCCTGACCCTGCGCGCAGGCGTCAGCCAGGACGCAGCCTATGAGGGCGGCTTCGCCCGGGTGGTCACGCTGACCTATGGCGCGGAGCTGAACGGGCAGGCGGTGGAGATCACCGTGCAGAGCATCTATCCCGCGCGGGCGCTGTCGCTGATCCCCAAGGGAAGCTACACCATCGCCGCCGTAGCGGGGCAGTCCGTGGCGGGGCTTTCCACCGTGCGGATGGAAAACGATTCCGCCATCCGTCTGCATGCCCAGTCTGCCGATGCGCTGTACGCGGTTACCCTGCCGAAGGTCTCCGCTCAGGAGCTGGGAACGCTGCTGCGACCGCTGCAGCTGTCCGGGGAGGCGCCCTGATGTCCCGGGCCATTCTGATCATCGGCCGCCTGTGCAGCGGCAAAACCACCTACGCCCGCAGGGTCGCGCAGGAGGAGCATGCCGTGCACCTGAACTGCGACGAGCTTATGCGCACCATGTTTCCTCAGCCCCTGGGCGAGGACTACGACCTGTACCTTGCCCGGGCGCTGGACTATCTCTATCGCCTGACCCGCCGCCTTTCGGAAAGCGGCTGCGTCCCCGTGCTGGACTTCGGCTTTCTCAGCCGCGCCTCCCGGCAGCAGGCTGCCCTGGCCCTCAAGGGGCTGACGCTGGACTGGCGCTGTCTGGATGTGCCGGAGGATGAGTGGCGCCGCCGCATTGCCCGGCGAAACGCGGCCATCCTTGCGGGACAGGGTCAGCCGGACGAGTATTATGTGGACGAGGGACTATTGCGCAAGCTCACCCCCCGCTTTGAGCCGCCCTCGCCGGAGGAGGGGCTGCAGGTGCGATTTATCTCTTTCCCCGAGGCGTAACACTCCCCTCCATTCCCGGCATGAGGGCGCGGATGCGCCGAAAATTCACCAC
>CAMDVP010000071.1 GCA_945877525.1 uncultured Clostridia bacterium
ATCCGCGGCATGGGCATGGTGCTCACCGCCTGCCAGAAGCAGCTGGACAATCTCTACAAGGACACCCTGCTGGATGTTTCCACCGACATGGACGTGCTGGAGCAGATGCTCAAGCGCGACGGCCTTACCGATGACGAGCTGGGCGCCGCCACGGCCCGGGCTGCCCAGTCCGCCCGCACCGCCACCGCCGCCCAGCTGGAAAGGTCCGGCGCGCCCACCGCAAAATCCCCCTCCGCCGCCGCGAACGACGATTTTGTGTCCTTCTACAACAAGAGCGGCTCCCGCGAGTAAGCGTTCATTCCGATGATTGATGATAAGGAGGCTCCTTCCATGAGCGAACAGAACCTGACCCCCATGCTGTCCCTGACCCCTGAAGCCCCCGACCCCGCGCCGGCGGCCCAGCCCTCCATCCAGGAAAAACCCCAGCAGACGCAGCAGGCCGCCCCCCGACTGGACGATAGCCAGCTGACCCCCGCCGAGCGCCAGGCCATCGAAGATTTCCTTGGCAAGCTGGACGTGACCAATCCCGACCATGTGCTGCTCTTCGGCGCGGACGCGCAGAAGAAGATTGCCGATTTTTCCGACACCGCCCTGGAGGCCGTGCAGACCCAGGATACAGGCGAGGTGGGCGACATGCTCATCAACCTGGTGTCCGAGCTGAAGGGCTTTGAGGCCGACGCAGAGGAGCCCAAGGGGCTGCGCAAGCTGTTTGCCAAGGCGGAGGACAAGGTGGAGCGCATGAAGGCACGCTATACCAAGGTAAGCGGCAATGTGGAGAACATCGCCAATTCCCTGGAGGATTATCAGGCCCAGCTGCTCAAGGACGTGGCCATGTTCGACCGGCTGTACGACCAGAACAGCGACTATTTCCGCCAGCTGACGCTATACATCATCGCCGGCGAGGAAAAGCTGCAGCGGGTGCGTGAGGGCGAGCTGAAGACTCTGCTGGACGCCGCCGAGAAGTCCGGCGACGCCATGGACGCCCAGAAGGCCAACGACCTGGCCGCCCAGTGCGACCGCTTTGAGAAAAAGCTCCATGACCTGAAGCTGACCCGCCAGGTGTCCATGCAGATGGCCCCGCAAATCCGCCTGCTGCAGAACAACGACAGCCTGCTGGTGGAGCGCATTCAGTCCACCCTGTCCAACACCCTGCCCCTGTGGAAGAGCCAGATGGTGCTGGCGTTGGGCCTGCACCACAGCCAACAGGCGCTGAAGGCGCAAACCGCCGTGACCGACATGACCAACGAGCTGCTGCGCAAAAACGCCCAGGCCCTCAAGATAGGCACCGTGGAAACCGCAAGGGAGGCCGAGCGCGGCATCATCGACATCGAGACCCTGGTGGAAACCAATCAGAGCCTTATCGACACCATCAACGAGGTCATGCAGATCCAGCAGGAGGGCCGCACCAAGCGCATTGAGGCCGAAAAGACCCTCTACCAGATGGAAACCGAGCTGAAGAAAAAGCTCATTCAGACCAACCTGTGACGAGGAGGCGTACCATGCGCAGGCAAATCACATGCATCGTGCTTTCGCTATGCCTGCTGCTTGCCCTGACCGGCTGCTCCGGCAATGCGGGCCGGGCCGTATACGGCGATGACGCCATGCTTGCCGGCGAGGATCGCTATCAGATCGGCAGCTTCTCCGGCGACGTGGACGAAACCTCGTACAGCGGCACGTTCCTGAACGCGTCGGGCAGCCGTTCGCTGTGGGTTTACAACGCTTCCGGCCCCGAAACCCATGCCATCGACTGCACCCTTTCCCTCAAAAAGGGCAGAGCCAGGCTGGTACTGGTAACCCCAGGCGGCAGGGTAGATACGCTGCTGGAGGTTTCCGCCGCCTCTCCCGTGGATGCCTCCGTCCTGACGCTGGAGGTGCCAGAGGGCGAGAGCATTCTCAAGCTGGTGATGGATGACATTTCCGAAATGAACATGGCGCTGCGCTTTGACGGCGGCACAAGCTGGCAGCCGCAGGGGGCGCGCTGATTTCCCGATTGTATGGAGGCAACCATGAAGAACAACCTGACCGGGGCACTGTGCGTTGTGCTGGCCGTCGTGCTGGCAGCCGGTGCCGTATGCCTTGGGGCGTACCGTGGGTGGAGCGGTGAGCGCAGCCAGGTGCTGGAAACGCTGAACCGGGAGGGCGATATGGCGCAGGCCCTGCAGAGCCGGGCCATGGACGCGGCCAATCTGGCGGTGGTGGCTTCCCGCCATGTAAAGGAAGGCGACGAGGGCTATGCTGATGCGGCCGCCCTGCGGGAGGCCTACGCCGCGATGACCTCCGGCAGCGCCGACGCGGCCGCCATAGCCCGGGCCGACGCAGCCATTTCCGCCGCCGCCGCTCGCCTGGCAGTTCTGCTGCCGGAGCTTCCTTCCGTGCAGGCAAGCCCCAGGGATCAGGCGTATATTTCCACCCTCACCCGTACCCTGTCAGAGGACGCCGGCGCGGCGGACGCCTTCGCCGCGGCCGTGCAGGACTACAACGCCCGTCTGACGGGTTCCCTCACAGGCCGCCTGGCCATGCTGCTGGGCGTAGAGCCCCTGACCGCGCAATGAAAGGAGGAGACGATAGGATGAAACGCTTTCTGTCCCTCCTTGTGGCCCTGCTTGTGCTGTGCGCCTGCCTGCCCGCCTGCGCCGCGCCCCGTTATCCCGAGCGCCAGGGCGGCACCACCGACGCCGCCGCCGTGCTGAGCCAGTCCACCCTGCGCGACCTTGCCACCTACGCGCAGCGCCTGAAGGACGAAACCGATATTGACCTTTTCGTAGTCACAGTAGACTTTCTGGACGGCGAAACCCTGAGCGGCTATGGCGAAGGGCTGTTTGCGCAGTGGAAGCTGGATGATGACAGCCTGCTGCTTCTGCTGGCCGTGGGCGAGGACAAGTTTGCCACCTTCAGCGGCAGGAACGTGACCCGCCGCCTGAGCCGCCAGGTGCAGGACAAGCTGCTCAGCACCAGCCTGGAGGGTCCCTTCCTCCGTCAGGCCTATGACGAGGCTGTTGCCGGCTTCATACCCGCACTGACCCAGGAAATCAACAAAGCCTTCGATGCGGATGTATCCGTCGCCGGGCTGTTCGGCCAGGCAGACGCGGAAACCATATCCGTCGAGGAATGGGCCGACGAGTGGGCCAGACGCTGGAGCGCCGCCCATGACGAGGATGAGCCTGCCCCCGACAGCGTGGGCAGCCGCGTAACCCGGGAGGACAAGAGCACCGGCTTCAGCCTGGGGAAGGTGCTGCTGACCGTCTTTCTGCTGATGGTGATCTTCAGCAACTTTAACGACCGCAGAGGCCGTCATGGCCGCCGCAGGGGCTGCGGCTGCGGCTGCGCGCCCTTCAGCTCCATTCTGGCCGCCCTTGGCCTGTGGAAGCTGTGGGACAAGGATTAAACCCTCTTTTCGCCCGGCGGCTTTCGCCGGGCTCGATTGCGTTTGCAGGGTTCAGGCTTGCTGAATCGTTGAATGAAAAAGGAGGAGCGCCCATGCGCACCGTCGGGCTGACAGGCTCCATTGCCTGCGGCAAAAGCAATGTGTCCGCCGTATTGCGTGAGCTGGGCGCTGCGGTGGTGGACGGCGACCTGCTTTCCCGGGAGCTGACCGCCCCCGGCGGCCCCGCCCTGCCCGCCATCCGCGAGACCTTCGGAGACGGGGTGTTTCTGCCCGACGGCACGCTGAACCGCCGCGCTCTGGGAGATGTGGTGTTTGCCTCCGACGCCGCGCGAAAGCGGCTGGATGACCTGATGCAGCCCCTCCTGCGATCCCTGATTCTTCGCCGGATGGAGGAAGCCCGGGCAGGCGGCGCGAAGATATGCGTGCTGGACATGCCGCTATTGTTCGAGGCAGGGCTGGACGCGCTGTGCGACACGGTGTGGTGCGTGCATCTGCCCCGGGAGGAACAGCTCCGGCGGCTGATGGCCCGGGACAGTCTGACGCTTTCGCAGGCCGAAGCGCGGCTGCGCAGCCAGCTTTCCTCCGACGAGAAGGCTGCCCGCGCCCAGGTGGTCATTGACACCAGCGGTTCCATTGACGATACGAGGGCCATGATTCCGGCGCTGTACGCCCGGGAGCTTGCCCTTTCCTGACAAAGGAGGCTTCCATGGAAACACAGCCGACTCCCGGCAGCCGCCGGACTACCCGCCGGGCCGACAAATACCGTCCGCAGAGCGGCGTAGCCCCCTCTGCGGAGCTGATGCACCGCGCCGCGCCGGAGGACGCCGCACCCCCCGTGATGGAGCGTCCCAAGGCGCCTGCCCGCCGCGCCAGAAGCACCCCCGAATGGCGCATGCCCCCCTGGCTGACAGGCTGCCTGACCGGCATGTTGCTGCTTGTCATGGCGCTGCTGGCCGCCCAGGGGCTGATGCAGGCCTACCTCAAGCAGCGCGCCGACGAGCGCGAGGCCGCATACCGGCGGGTGGTGGACAGCCACCCCATTTATTACAAGGATCTGATTGAGCAGTATGCCGCGGAAAACAACCTCAAGCCTGCCTTTGTGGCGGCGATTATCCTGAACGAAAGCTCCTTCCGCACCGACGCGGAGTCCAGCGTGGGCGCCCGAGGACTGATGCAGCTGATGCCCGACACCGCCGAGTGGATTGCTGGCAAGCTGGATATGGACTACTTCCATTTCGACTTCATGTACGACGCGGAGATGAACATCCGCTTCGGCACCTGGTACCTGGGGTATCTGTCCCGGCTCTTCCGCGGCGACCCGGTCAGCGTGGCCAGCGCCTATCACGCTGGGCAGGGTACGGTTACCCGATGGCTGAGCGACGAAAGCAAAACCCGGGACGGGGTGAGCCTCAACCTGGACAGTCTGAGCGACGGCCCCACCAAAACCTATGCAGGGAGAGTGACCCAAGCCTATGCGATTTACGAAGCGCTCTATTATCCGCAGTCTGACGGCGATGACGGCGGCACTGCTGATGACCCTGACGGCGCTGCTTCCTGACCAGGCCCTGGCCAGCAACGTGGGCTCCAGCCTGACGCTGGGCATCCAGTCCGTCAAGACCACCAGCATCCAGCCCCTGGATCCCGTGGAGCGGGACATGATGAGCACCTACAGCCTGGTCTACGAAAGCCTCGTTACCATCGACGACGATTATCTTCCCCAGCCCAGCCTGGCCGAAAGCTGGGAGGAAAGCGGCAACGGCAAAACCTGGACCTTCCACCTTCGGGACAACGTGACTTTCTCCGACGGCACGCCCCTAACCGCAAGGGACGTGGCCGCCACCGCCCAATACATCCTTGACCGGGCCAACGACGAAAACTCGCAGCTCAAAGGGTACTATGCCAACCTGAAGTATTTCGTTTCCCGCGTGACCGCCACGGATGACAAAACCGTGGTGGTCAAGACGGATTCCGCCAGACCCTACTGGGGCGTATTGTACGCCATGACCTTTCCTGTGCTGCCCGAAGGCATGGCCGGCAGCGCCAATCCTCCCGGCACAGGACCCTACATGATTTCCGCCTTTGAGCCGGGCAACTACCTGTGGATGGAAAACAACCCCTACTGGTGGCAGACCGCCCCCCAGGTGAAGGAGATCATGGCCGTGTGCCACGACACCCCCGGCAAGGTAATCGAAAGCTATGAATACGCCCGGGTGGACACGGTATTCACCCGCTCCATCGCCGCGGCCCAGCATAAAAGCGGCACCTCTTCCCTGGCCATTGACTACCGCACCAACCAGCTGGAAACCCTGCTCATCAACCACACCTCTTCTCCCCTGGGGAACGTGAATATCCGCAGGGCCATCCGTTATCTGGTGGATCCGGACAAGCTGGCCAGCCAGGTGTACATGGGCATGGTGGAGCGCACCGACACCCCGATGATCCCCTGCACCTGGATGTACAACGACAGCCTGTCCTCCTACTTTGTGACCAACGCGGAGGCTGCCCGCGCCCTGCTGGAGGAAGAGGGCTGGGCGGATACCGATGACGACGGCATTCTGGACAAAACCGCCGACAACGGCAAGCAGCAGAAGCTGCACCTGCGCATCTACGTCTACGAGGAGCCGGACAACAACGTTCGGGTGGAGGCGGCCAACCTTATTGCCGACGCGCTCAACGCGGTGGGCATTTCCACCGCCATCACCACCATGTCCATGGCGGAAATGCAGGTGAAGCTCTCTGCCGGCTCCTTCGACCTGGCGCTGGTTTCCTTCGCCATGGATGCCTGCCCCGACCCCGGCTTTCTGCTGATGAGCGGCAACACCGGCAACTACGGCCGCTACCGCAGCGAAACCATGACCAATCTGTGCAAGGAGCTGCGCAAGCAAACCACCCAGGAGGGCTTCCGGCAGACGCTTTTGAGCATCCAGCAGCAGTTTGCCGAGGACTGCCCCTTCATCTGCCTGTACTACCGCTCCGGCTCGGTGCTGACCCGGCAGATGTACACCACCGTCCGTGATGTACGGGAGTTGGAGCTGCTGCGGGGGATCGAGTCCTTCCACCCATAAACCGTCAGGGAGGCTGCATGATATGAATGCCCTTGTGCTTAACGGAAGCCCGGTACGCAGCGGCGCCACCGCCTGGATTGCGGAGGAAACGGCCCTTCATCTTCAGACCCGATACAGCGTGCGCAGCGCATGCATTGACGACTACCGCATCGGCTTTTGCCGGGGCTGCCGGGCCTGTGAGCGCACCGCCCGCTGCGTGCAGCATGACGGCATGGACGAACTGATGGCGCAGCTGACATGGGCCGATGTGCTGGTGATTGTGTCGCCCTCCTATTGGGCGGATATTCCCGGCCAGCTCAAGGCCTTCATCGATCGATGCACCCCCTGGTGCGATACTCATCAGCCCCATGCCTCCCTGCCCGGGGGCAAGCGCGGCTATACCGTAGCGCTCCGGGCCGGAAGCGGCATGGGTGAATGCCGGCGGATCATCGAAACCATCGAGCACTTTTACGGCCATATGCACATTGCATGCAGCGGCAGTCTGGGCCTTTGCGCCGTCGGCAGCCGGGATGCCGCCATGGTCCGCCGGGAGGAAATTGACCGCTTCTGCTCCGAGATTTGACCCACCGCAATAACACGCAAAGGATGATTGACAATGGATTGGATTGAACTGACGGTACACACCACCACCCAGGGCGCGGAGGTCGTTTCCGACGCGCTGATGCTCTCGGGTGCCACCGGCACCATGGTGGAGGATCGTGCGGACATTCCCGACCCCGATAAGCCCAACGGCTATTGGGAAATCATCGACCCCAAGCTCATCGAAAGCCTGCCGGAGGATGTGCAGGTACACGCGTGGTTTGAGCCGGACGCCACCTTCCAGGAGCGCCTGCAGGCCCTGCGCAGCCAGCTGGACATGAACCGCCGCCTGGCCCCGGAGGTCGACCTGGGTACCCTTGCCATTGACACCGTGAACGTGAAGGACGAGGACTGGTCGGAGGTGTGGAAGCAGTTCTACAAGCCCTTCCGCGCAGGCCGTTCCCTGGTGGTCAAGCCCACCTGGGAGCCTTACGACGCAAAGCCCAGCGACCGGGTGATCGAGATTGATCCCGGCATGGCCTTTGGCAGCGGCACCCATGAAACCACGGGCATGTGCCTGGAGCTATTGGAGGAGGCTGTCCACGGCGGCGAACGGGTGATTGACGTGGGCACAGGCAGCGGCATTCTGGCCATCGGCGCGGCACTGCTGGGCGCCAGAGACGTGCTGGCCATCGACATCGACCCCACCGCCGTGAAGGTGGCCCGGGAGAATGTGGCCCACAATCATCTGGAGCAAACCATTACCACCCTGGAGGGCAATCTGCTGGAAAAGGTGGACGCCCAGTGCGAGGTGTGCGTGGCCAACATCATCGCCGACGTAATCTGCATGTTTGCCGCCCCGTTGAACGACCACATTGTCCCCGGTGGGCTGTTCATCTGCTCCGGCATCATCAAGGAGCGGGAGCAGGACGTGACCGGCGCGCTGCTGGCTGCCGGCTACGCCATCCTGGAAATCCGCCGCAAGGGCGAGTGGGTGGCCATGATCTCCCGGAGGCATGACTGATGCACCGTTTTTATGCTGATGAATCTGGCACGCAGGACGGGCTTGTTCGCCTGGGCGAGGAGGACGCGCATCACGCCGCCCGCGTTTTGCGTATGAAGCCCGGCGACGCTGCCGAGGTATTCATGCATGGCAAGCGCTTCTCCGCTGAGATTGCCTCCATGGAGGGGGACGTAACGCTGCGGCTTTTGGGCGAGCTGCCCTCCACCGAAGCCGGGCTTCGCGTTACACTGTACCAGGGCCTGCCCAAGGCGGAAAAAATGGAGCTGATTGTGCAGAAGGCCGTCGAGCTGGGCGCCGCCGCAGTGGTGCCGGTGAGCATGAGCCGCTGCGTGGTGCAGCTGAATCAAAAGGACGGCGCAAAAAAGCAGGAGCGCTGGCAGCGCATCGCCCGGGAAGCCTGCAAGCAGTCCGGCCGCTGCCTGCAAATGCAGGTGGAAGCGCCCATTGCCTTCAAGGAGCTGGTGCGCCGCCTGTCCGGACACAGCGCCGCCGTCGTTCCCTGGGAGGACGCGCGGGGGTATTCCCTCCCCCGGCTGCGGGAGGAGCTGCCCAATTTGCGGGAGCTGGCCGTGGTCATCGGCCCCGAGGGGGGCATGTCGGAGGATGAGGTTGCGCAGATGCGCTCCGCCGGCTGCCGCCCCGTGACCCTGGGGCCGCGCATTCTCCGCACGGAAACCGCCGGGCTGGCCACCCTGAGCGCGCTTTTCTGCCTTTACGGGGACATGGGCTGACAATGAGGATGGAGTGAAATAGCCTTGAATACCGTTGCCTTTCACACCCTGGGCTGCAAGGTAAACCAGTACGACACCCAGGCCATGCTGGAATTGTTCCGCGCCGCAGGCTACGCCGTGGTTCCCTTTTCGGAGAACGCCGACGTATATGTGGTCAACACCTGCACAGTCACCGGTACCGGGGACAAGAAATCCATGCAGCTGACCCGCCGACTGCGCCGCGAGCACCCGGAAAGCGAGATTGTCCTGTGCGGCTGCCTGGCACAGCGCAAGGGCGAGGCGCTGCTGGACACCGGCGCACGGCTGATCCTGGGCACCCAGCGCCGCAGCGAGGTGGTGACGCTGCTGGAAAAGGCCGTGCGCGATGGGGGGCAGATCTGCGCCGTGGACGCCCTGACCACGCAGACCCCCTTTGAGAGCCTGACCATCACCGACCAGGAGGATCACACCCGGGCCATTCTCAAAATCCAGGAGGGCTGCAACAACCACTGCACCTACTGCATCATTCCCAGCGTCCGCGGCCCCATCCGCTCCCGTCCCCTGGAAGAGGTGGCCGCCGAGGCCCGCCGACTGGCGGAGGCCGGCTTTCGGGAGCTGGTGCTGACGGGCATCCATCTGTCCAGCTACGGCCGCGATCTGGAAGGCGGCGTAACGCTCCTTGACGCCATCCAGGCCGTGCAGGACACCGCCGGCGTTCTGCGCATCCGTCTGGGCAGCCTGGAGCCCACCATCGCCACGGAGGAATTCGCCGCCCGACTGGCCGCCATGGACAAGGTATGCCCCCAGTTTCACCTGGCGCTGCAGTCCGGCAGCGACACAGTGCTGGCCCGCATGGCCCGCCGCTACAATACCCGCATGTACCGCGACGCTGTGGAGAACCTCCGCCGGGCCTTCCCCCATGCAGCCTTCACCACCGATGTGCTCACCGGCTTCCCCGGCGAAACGGAGGAGGAATACCGGCAGACCCGCGACATGATCCGCTTTGTGGGCTACGCGAAGATCCACGTATTCCCCTACTCCCAGCGGGAGGGCACCCCCGCCGCCACCATGCCCGGACAGCTGTCCACGGCAGAGAAGGAGCGCCGTGCCCGGGAGCTGATTGCTCTTGGTGACGAAACCGCCCGCGCCTACCGGGAGAGCTGGCTGGGGCAAACTGTCCCGGTGCTCCTGGAGGAGCAGGACACGCAGGGACGCTGGCTGGGCTACACCCCTGAGTACATCCAGGTGAACGTACCCGACAGCCCTGCCTGCCATCAGGGCGCGCTGGTGCGGGTAACCCTTACTTCCCTGACAGAGGACGGCATGGCAGGCTGCATGCTCTCCCACTGACCTGTGATCCCCCATTTCTGTTATAATGAAAGGACGCGATTTCCATGACCGATTGCCTGTTTTGCAAGATCATCTCCGGCGACATTCCCTCCACGAAGGTGTATGAGGACGAATACGTCTACGCCTTCCGCGACATCAACCCCCAGGCGCCCACCCATGTGCTGGTCATTCCCAAAAAGCATGTGAGCGGCATGTCCGCTGTGGATGAAATGGACGACGCTTCCCTGGCCGCATGTCTGCGCGCCTGCCGCCTGGTGGCCGCGCAGGAGGGCCTGAACGATGGCGGCTACCGCGTGGTGAGCAACTGCGGCGACCATGCATGCCAGAGTGTGCATCACCTGCACTTCCATGTGCTGGGCGGGCGGCAGATGGCCGACACCATGGCCTGAAGGAAGGCATCTCCGCCCGGAAAAAAGTCCTTCCCTTCCATTGCGATTCATCCTGGAATGTGCTATGATATAGGTGGTTGAATATACCAATCGACGTATGAGGAAACAAGGAGGACTCCACCATGAAAAAACTGCTTGCAACCCTGATCGCCCTGATGATGCTTGTGTCCGCGGCAGTCTGCGGCGCAGCGGCCGAAACCGCCGATATAGCCGGCGAGTGGTATGGTACCGTATTCGGCCTGTCCATGACCATGACGCTGAAGGAGGACGGCACCTATACCATGAGCATGGCCGACGAGGAAGCCGAGCCCGGCACCTGGTCCTTTGACGGCACGACCCTGACCCTGGACGAGGGCAGCGAGGGCGAAACTGCCTTTGCCTACGATGGTGAAAGCCTGAGCGCCAACATGGAAGGTATGGACTTTGTGTTCACCCGCGAGCCCATCGCGACCTACGAGCCCGCCCCCGCTCGCGCCGACGCAGCGCTGGAGGAGTTCTCCGGCAGCTGGGACGCCACCACCATCGGCATGATGGACATGTACTTCTCGCCTGACATGATCGACGCCGCCATTTCCCTTTCCATTGACGGCACCACGGTGGTGATGACCATTCTCCAGGCGGACAGTGAGCCCGAGGCAGTCACGGTGGAAGCCGCCTTTGCCGACGGTGTGCTGACCATGGCCGACCCCTCCTCCACGGAAGACAGCAGCGTCCAGTGGATCCTTTCCCTGCTGGAAGACGGCACCATGAGCATGTTCACTCAGATGGAGGGCATTGAAATGACCTACTACCTGAGCCCCGCCGAATCGGCCCAGTAAGCTGCAAGCGGCATTCCGGCCTTTCGGAATGCCGCTTTTTGTCCTATGAAAGGAGAGCGTCCGATGAAGAAGGCTTTGTGCGCGCTGCTGACGCTGTGCATGATGCTTACCACCACATGTTCTCTGGCGGAAAGCGTGGAAGCTCAGCTGGTGCAAATCATCCAAAACGCCCTGGAAGGCGAGGAGCTGACCTACGAATATAACGAGGAAAATATATATTTTACCCTGTCCTTCCCGCTGAACAGCACCCTGGACGTCGTGGACATCGCCATCTTTCCATATGACGACATGGTCTCTGTGGTGGTGACCAGCCCTCTGTCGGTGGCGGAAGAGTGCTTCGAGCCCGCCGCCGTCTTTACCACCCTTGCCAACAACCAGATGTACTACTGCCAGTTCCGGGTGGATCGGGAATACGGTCTGGTGCAGTGCCGCTCCTGCAACGTGGTGGAGCGCGTGCTTCCCGCTGAGGAGGAAATCGTCACCCTGCTGTACATGCCGATCATCGCCATGGATGATTATGGCGACGGCATCGCCGCCGTCTGTCAGGACGGGGCCGACCCCTACGAAGCCTTCAATGCCTGCCAGGCCGTCATCGACAGCCAGGGCGAATAACGGAAAGGATGATGCATGTTGAAAAAGAACCTTGCGCTGGCCCTCCTGTGCCTGCTTGTGACGCTATGCCTGCCCGCGCTTTCTGAGGAGCCGCTGTGGACATACGATCAGGGCAATATGTATCTCAAGCCAAGCGGCACCTTGAGCGGCGATGTAACAATTCCCGCCGAGGTGGATGGTTATGAGGTCAACGCCCTCGAGTTAAACGCCTCTGGCGGGCAGGGCGGG
>CAMDVP010000072.1 GCA_945877525.1 uncultured Clostridia bacterium
CGACCGCAACCGCACCTCTCCCTTCGCCTTCACCGGCAACAAGTTTGAGTTCCGCTCCCTGGGCTCCTCCGCCTCCATTTCCGAGGCAAACGTGGTGCTGAACACCGCTGTGGCCGAGTCCCTCCGGCAGTTCGCCGACGAGTTGGAAAGCGCCGCCGACTTCAAGGCCACCCTCCACGACCTGATCGTGCGGGAAATCAAGGCCCACAAGCGCATCATTTTCAACGGCAACGGCTATGCCCCCGCCTGGGTGGACGAGGCCGAAAAGCGCGGGCTGCTGAACCTGCGCACCACCGTGGACGCCCTGCCCCAGATGGTGGAGCCCAAGAACATCAAGCTGTTCGTGGATCACAAGGTCTACTCTGAGGCGGAAATCCGCTCCCGCTATGAAATTAAGCTGGAGGAGTACAGCAAGGTCATCAACATCGAGGCGGAAACCGCACTGATGATGGCCCGCCGGGAGATTCTCCCTGCCGTGATGAAGTTTACCGGCGATGTGGCCGCTCAGGCTGGCGCGGTAAAGGCCGTTTCTCCCGCCCTGACCACCGCTCCCGAAGAGAAGCTGCTCACCACCCTAACCACCGGCGCTTCCGCCCTGTCCGACCGCATTGACGCACTGCAGGACGCCATCGTTGCCACCAACCACAACGCCGACGCGCTGACCATCGCCACCTATGAGCGGGATGTGGTCATCCCCGCCATGAACGATGTACGCGCCGTGGCCGACGAGCTGGAAACCGTGGTAGGCAAGGCCTACTGGCCCTTCCCCACCTACGCTGATTTGCTGTTCAACGTTTGATTCATTCCGTAACCTCATATTCCAAGGCACAAAGACGTGCAGGCCCAGGAAAGCGGCCTGCACGTTTTTGCATAGATAGAGAAGGATGAAATGGAGGAAAAAGGTATGGAATTGACATTGGAAGCCATCATGGAAAACGTCAATGGTACCGTATTCGCTGTCTGGTTTCTGATTGGCGCGGCGCTGGTGTTCTGGATGCAGGCAGGCTTCGCCATGGTGGAGACCGGTTTCACCCGGGCTAAAAACGCCGGCAACATCCTGATGAAGAACCTGATGGACTTCTGCATCGGCACGGTGGTGTTCATCCTCATCGGCTTCTCGCTGCTGCTGGGCGAGGATCTGTTGGGCTTCATCGGCAAGCCTGGCTTTGATATCTTCACTGCCTATGAAAGCTTCGACTGGTCGAACTTCGTGTTCAACCTGGTGTTCTGCGCCACCACCGCCACCATCGTGTCCGGCGCCATGGCCGAGCGCACCAAGTTCCTTTCCTATTGCGTCTACTCCGCAGTGATTTCCGCGCTGATCTACCCCATTGAGGCTCACTGGATCTGGGGCGGCGGCTGGCTGGCCCAGATGGGCTTCCATGATTTTGCCGGCTCCTGCGCCATCCACATGGTGGGCGGCATCGCGGCCCTCATCGGCGCGAAGCTCCTGGGTCCCCGTATCGGCAAGTTCTCCAAGGACAAGAGCGGCAAAATCACCAAGGTCAACGCCATCCCCGGCCACAACCTGACCATCGGCTGTCTGGGTGTGTTCATCCTGTGGCTGGGCTGGTACGGCTTCAACGGCGCTGCCGCCACCTCCGTGGAGCAGCTGGGCTCCATCTTCCTCACCACCACCGTTGCTCCCGCTATTGCCACCGTGGTGTGCATGATTTTCACCTGGGTCAAGTATGGCAAGCCCGATGTGTCCATGTGCCTGAACGCCTCTCTGGCAGGCCTGGTGGCCATCACCGCCGGCTGCGACGTGACCGACTGCCTGGGCGCATCCATTATCGGCGCTGTATCCGGTGTGCTGGTGGTGTTCGGCGTATGGCTGCTGGACCACAAGCTGCGCATTGACGACCCCGTGGGCGCTGTGGCCGTGCATATGATGAACGGCATTTGGGGTACTCTGGCGGTTGGCCTGTTTGCCACCCCCACCGCCCCCGGCTATGGCATTGCCAATGCGGCGGGCGCCCAGCTTAAGGGCCTGTTCTATGGCGGCGGCTTTGAACTGATGGGCCTGCAGCTGGTGGGCTTCGCCTCCGTGGCGCTGTGGACGGCCGTTACCATTACCATCACCTTCCTGCTGATCAAGAAGATCCTCGGCCTCCGCGTGGATCCCGAGGAAGAAATCATGGGTCTGGACGCCACCGAGCATGGCCTGCCTTCCGCCTATGCTGATTTCATGCCCGCCACCGCGCTGATGACCGCCGTACCTTCTGAGGCTGCCCCCGTCATGCCTGCTTCCGCTGCTCCCGTTGAGTCCGCCGTGCCTGTGGAGCTTCGCAGCGCCAAGGCGCCCGCTTCCGACGTAAAGATGACCAAGATCGTCATCGTCACCAAGCAGAGCAGGTTTGAGGTGCTGAAAACCGCTTTGGAGGAAATCGGCGTCACCGGCATGACTGTTACCCAGGTGCTGGGCTGCGGCATGCAGAAGGGCCGTCCTGAATACTATCGCGGCGTCGCCGTTGAAATGAATCTGCTGCCCAAGATTGAGGTCGAAATCGTCGTGTGCAAGATTCCTGTGCGTACCGTGATTGACACCGCAAAGAAGGCGCTCTACACCGGTCACATCGGTGACGGCAAGATCTTCGTGTACGATGTGGAGAACGTCGTCAAGGTTCGCACCGGCGAGGAGGGTTACGACGCCCTGCAGGATGTGGAATAATCCCATCCCCTGAAAACGACATCCCCTTCCCCTCCCTTCGGATGACCCGGTCATCCAGGCTCCCTTGATTCAGTCAAGGGGGCCTTTTTCTGTCGGCGTGTTTCCCGTCTTATCATAGCCATGCTCAGGCAAGCCGCCCCGGTCGTCCGAAAAGGTCATGTTCGGGAATCAGCCAAGACAAGGAAAAGCTCTGTGCGGGATTCATGCCGCACAGAGCCGGGCCATTGACGGTCAGCCATCAATGAGCATCTATGATGGTATTTCAAAGGTCATGCGGCTCATTGGAGCCGGCTCACCGCTGCTGATTGATCCGGCGAATTTCGTCAAGGCTGGCTTTGGGATTGCGGTTCATATCCAGCAAGCCGTTGACCTCCTGGAACACATCCGTCAGCTGCGTATAGCAGTAGCCGCAGAGGCCCGGCATGTGCTTGAAAGCCTGGGTAATGGCCTCAAAGCGCTCAAGGAAGCTCTTCTCATCCTGCACCGCACCGTTATATCCCCAGTTTTCGCCGCCGGAGTCCTTCGCCATGGCAATGCCGCCATACTCCGTCAACAGCATCGGCTTGCCCGTGTGGTCATAGCCGCCGGCACTGACCATGCGATCGGATCCCGGGTTGCCATGAAGAATCCGCTCCGTGCTTTCATATTCGGGAGACAGCTGCTCCGGCCAGGCGGTGTAGTCATGGATGGTCACCAGGTCAGTAGAAGCCTGCTCCCAGCCGTCGTTTCCGGAAACGATGCGGGTGCCGTCCAGACTGTACACCATGTGATAGAGGGCGTCCGCCAGCTGTTGGGCTTCCTTCTGGGTCTGGATATAGGGCACGCCCCAGCTTTCGTTCAGGGGCACCCAGGTGATCAGACAGGGATGGTTGTAATCCCGACGGATGGCCTCGGCCAGATCGCGCATCATGCTGCGCTTCTCGCTATCCCCCAGCCAGTAGGCGCTGGGCAGCTCGCCCCACACCAGCAGTCCCAACTTGTCCGCCCAGTACAGGTAGCGGGGATCCTCAAACTTCTGATGCTTGCGCGCGCCATTATAGCCCATGGCCCGGGTCAGCTCCACATCCCTGCGCAGCGCATCGTCGCTGGGCGCGGTCAGCAGGCCGTCGGGCCAGTAGCCCTGATCCAGCACCAGGCGCTGGTAGAGCGCATGGTTGTTCAGCAGCACCTTGCCGCCTGCCACCTCCACCTTGCGCATGCCGAAGTAGGTGTCCACCCGGTCAGCCACCTCATCCTCCACCATGGTCTCGATGGACAGGTCGTACAGCTTGGGATCATGGGGCCACCACATGTGGAAGCCCTCCAGCTGTTCGTTGTGCCGCAGAAACAGTTCGGTTCGCACACAGCGGTCGGTGAGCACACGCACGCTCTGCTCCGCCACCACATCTCCCTCAAAGGAAGCCGTTAAACGCAGGCAGGCGTTCCGGGGCAGTTCGTTCAGGGTAATCTCCACCTGCAGGCTGCCGCGCTCCAGGCAGGGGGTCAGGCGGAAGTCCACCGGGTAATACATGCCCACGCCCTCCAGCCATACGCTCTGCCAGATTCCAGTGACAGGAGTGTACCAGCATCCGAAGGGCTCCGGGCGGAAGCTCTGCTTGCCCCGGGGCTGATCAAAATCCAGCCGGTCCTCCGCGCGAACCGTCACGGTGTAGGTGCCTCCGGCTTCGGTCTGATCGGTCACGTCAAAGGAGAAGGGCGTATAGCCCCCCTCGTGACCGCCCAGGTACTGGCCGTCCAGCCACACCTCGGCCTTGTAGTCCACCGCGCCGAAATGCAGCAGCCGGCGGGCGGTCATATCCGCCGGGATGGTGAAGGAGCGCTCATACCACACCACATCGCAGTGCTCCCGGCTGTCAATGCCGGAAAGGCTGCTCTGGTAGCAGAAGGGCACGTTGATGCTGTGGGTGGCCGGCACGCGGCAATACCATTTTTCCCTTTTGCCGGCCTTGTCCCGGTCAAAGGCGAAGCGCCACGGGCCGTTGAGGGTTTGCCAGGAGGAACGAACTCGGTCGGGGCGGGGATGCTCGGTGCGCAGAATGCTGTTCATGTCAATCTCCCTTTCCTGTATCTTTTTCTATGCAGTCCACACGCATGATGATGGCCTGCTGATAGTCGCCAAAGTGTTCTCCGAAGAGGTTAATGCCCCCCTGATTGACCGCGTCGGGCCTGATGCCGATCCGCAGGGTGATATACGGCCTGTCCGCCAGGGCAAGCTGCTCCAAATTAACGCCGGATATGGGCACATCATCCAGCGTACAGTCATGCTCGTTTACCCGCCAGCGCTTCAGCAGGCCGTACTGCGTGCTGGACAGCGACCACCAGTCCGGGGTATAGTGCCCCTGCCGTCCGCCGAAATCTCCCGGGCAGCGCCAGGTGCCAAGCTCCACGCCGTTGAGCCATACGGTAATGTCGCTGGGGTAATCCGCGCGGTAGTTGGGCGCCTCCGAGCAGGCCTCGAAGCTGATCTCGATGCACTTGATGATATGATCCTTCTGCAGCTGATTGCTGAAGCGGTATTCCACATACCCCTGTTGGAACCACAGCAGCTGCGCGTTGAAGCGATCCTCATCATAGAAGGCGGTTGGATCGTCCTGCTCGCCGATATTGCTCTGCAGGCCCAGCAGGCCGCAGGTGGGGGCCACCCGGCAGTCCGTGTAATGTCCGATGGGCATTTGATAAAAGAAGGAGCTGAGCCTCTTCCTCTGGGGTTTGTGCAGCTGAAAGCTGATATCATCCGTCCTTCTGCTGCATAGCTTCATCTGGCCATGGACGCCATTCTGCCGCTCGGTACGAATCAGCCCCGCCTCCTCCAGAATGACCACGTTGTTGCTAACCGTCGACATAGGCAGCCCCAGCCGCTGGGCGATCTCCGCAATATTCATGCTGCATTCGTCCAGCAGCTGCAGGATGTTCAGGCGCACTTCACTGGCCATGGCCCGCGCCACCATTTGCAGCCGCTTTGGATCATAGAAGTTGAGTTCCATGTGCTTCATCGGGGCATCTCCATTCATCTGGTCAGGTATGAAGCATCGTTTCAGGCATCGAGACGAACGCCATCGTCTTCGCAGAAAGAAGCATCCATTGCATGCACTTTTTTGTTTCTTCCTTTTTGAATTATAACAGAATATGATGAAAAATGCAATGCTTGGATCAGCTGCTTCATACCACTTCTCTAAATAATTTTATCTGTTTCAGAGTATAGAGAACGTCATTACCAAAGCTCGTTTTTTTTATTCGTTTTTTATGAAATAAACATTTCCTATGAATTATGTTCCCGCTTTATTGGATTGACAATATTGGTTGACCCCAATAACTGCAACAGTCAAACCACCCAAGATCCTAAACAGACGCAGCTGTTTCCAACCCTTCATGCTGCTCAAGACCATCCTCTGCAGCACTTTTCATAATGTGAGAGATTCTCAGGATCGTATGAAAAATGATGTTCATGCATCGGCATACGGTAGCGATAGCTTCCAGAATATCCGGATTCCACACGCAGCACAACCTGGGATCAAAAAGCGGAAGAAAATAAAAAAAAGCGTTGACAAACCCGTCAGCCTGTGCTATGATATAAAAGCTGTCAGGAACACAGGGTGTTGCGAAACAGCATGTGGGCTCGTAGCTCAGCTGGATAGAGTGTTTGACTACGAATCAAAAGGTCGTGGGTTCGAATCCCGCCGGGCTCACCAGAGAAGCAGTTGATAAAACTGCTTCTTTTTTTGCAATCTTTACACGAAACATGCTGACCATTATATTGATCGGTGCCATATTAAATCATAGCGCAGAGAAACAAGAGGCCGTCGAGAAGAATTCCATCAAAGAGCGAGAGGAAAATTCAGGGAAGCTGCTATTGCTTTTATCTTTCCTTTGGCATATAATCAAAATGATTATATTGCAAAAGAGACAGAAGGGAGGCCAATGGTACTTACCATCGGATGGATCATACCAGCCTTTCCTGCTGGCCACTTGCTTGAGGGATTTCCTCATTTTTGAAGGAGCAAAAGCCGAAATCACGGCAAAAAATGCGGATGCAAACAATGCTTACAAAACTCCATTCACGGCATGGAATTGATAATAGGAGGAACAAACGATGAGACGGATTGCAGCCATCTTGCTAATGCTGTTGTTATTGCTGAATACAGGCATAGCAGAAGAAACGCGGCAGTTTACTGCGGACGAGCAAGCGTATAATGCGTATTTGGATATTACAAACGCATACACTGAATCAGTGAAATACCTGAAGGAATTCCGCGAGTTGTGGAACACCTCGCTGGCGCTTGAAAGCGTCAGTGACATGGATCAATACTGGTTTGAGTACACTTTTCTTACTCGTGCGGGAAGCGTGAATGATGAGCGGGTTCCCCGCCTTGCATGCTTTCTTTCTCTTGCAGAAGAAAAGTATGGGTTAGAGAACTACACTGATTTATATCACACCTTCATGAAATTAATTGTTGTATGTGGAAACAAAACAACAAGCGTTGTTTCCGCTGGTCTGGCCCTGGCTCAGGAATCGCGCTATCTTAAAACAGCAGAGGATATTCAGGGTTATTTGGATGATGCCATGAATGGTATCAGAACGCTCATGAGAATTGATCGTGAATATCCTTTTTTGAAGGATTTGCAGGAATACTATAAAGAAGCAGTATTGGTCAGCGAATACATAGACAGAACGACGGATTATTATGCTGAATTCAGTAAGACCGTAGATACGTATATCGAGGCACTCCGCTCCTGGGAAATCGATTTTGAGTTTATCTTTGATCCTGCCGGATTTAGCTATGTAGACGAGGTTCGTAGCGCACGGTGGAATGAGGAACGCAAACAACTGTACGATCAGGCCACCGTATTAGAAGCTAACGGTGATTATGACGGCGCAATTGATCTATACTGGGAAAGCAGATGGGAAGATGCTGTTGAAAGAATTGCCGCATGTCACAAGGCCCAAGAATATGCAGCAGCAGCCCAAAAATACGAAGAAGCAGCCTCCTGTCAGGAAGCCGGAGCGTATAGGGACGCTTACAGCCTTTTTATTTCCCTGGGCGATTATATGGACAGCGGCCTACGTGCCGAAGAATGCCATGCCCACTTTTTCTCCGCAAAGGTTACAAGGGGTGATTTCTCGTATTCAATTGATTTTGATTGCGATGCAAACAAAAACGTTATCTTCAAAAAGGAAAACCACTCAAAATGGCCAAAAGAAACGGTTTACGAATATGAGAACAACAAATTGGTCAGCAGCACTGAAACAGGCATAGGAAGCTATACGGATGGCAAAGTAGGTTCTACTACTACAACACAGACAAGTTATAACGAATATGGCGATCCAGTCGTTGCATATTGTCAATACCAAAATGCTTCAACAGGGAAGAATACTGTGAAATTAACGACAACCTGGGATTATTCATACAATGATCAGGGGCTTAAAACCGCTGCAATGAAGAATCAGGAAACCTTATCGCCTGATTATACACCTAAGTATGAGTACAATTATGAATATGAGAATAACAGACTCACCAGAGAGAATTGTTATATTGCCAATGGAGATCTACAGGGGGAGCTATATATCATAACAACATATGAGTACGATGACTCCGGACGCATCCTCTGCGAGACTTCCACCTACTGCGCTGGTGATCTTGATGGTTTCCAAGTCGTCACAGAATATGATTATCAGTAAGGATTTGCTTTCCTGTCATCTGGATAACATCCTGCCGTAGTTTCTATTCTGCATCAGGACGGTGCCATTTTCCAGCGCCCGTTGCTTGGAAACAGCCCGCTTTGATTCTCTCCCAACCGTTTCAAGGCTGGCGGATGCGGCGGCCATTGCAGAATTGCGGTCCTTTCCGTCCGCCCCGGGCTTCGGCAGTCCGGATGGCCCGGGGATGGGCCGCTTTCCCTCTATCGGAAAAATTCCGCCCGAACGCTTGCAAATTATGCTGTCTTGGCGTATAATGAGGGCTGTTCATAAGCCCGTTTGACGGGAAAGGATGCTGCACATCGCCTCAAGAGAGCTGCCGGAAGGTGCAAGGCGGCGGCGGAGACAGTATCTTCCGCTCCCGAAGGGCGCAGGCGATGAGTCTGCGGGGCGCGCCCCATACAGCGCACACGAGCGGTTCGTTCCTTTCACGGGGCGGACAAACTGGGTGGCAACGCGAGCTTCTCGTCCCGGATATACGGGACGGGGAGCCTTTTTTTCCGCCCAAGAAGGCGATTTCAAAGGAGGAATCATTCACATGCTGGACATCAATCTGGTACGCACAAACCCCGAGCTGGTGAAGGAAAACATCCGCAAGAAGTTCCAGGATCAGAAGCTTCCCATGGTGGACGAGGTCATCGAGCTGGACCGTGAATACCGCGCCGCCATCCAGAAGGCTGACGGCCTGCGCGGTCAGCGCAAGACCCTCTCCAAGCAGATCGGCGGTCTGATGGCCAAGGGACAGAAGGACGAGGCCGAGGCTCTCAAGGCCCAGGTGAACGCCATGGCCGACGAGTTGGCCGCCACCGAGGCCCGGGAGGAGGAACTGCAGGCGGAGATCCGCAAGCGCATGCTGGTGATCCCCAACATCATCGACGACAGTGTGCCCATCGGCAGAGACGACAGCGAAAACGTGGAAATCGAGCGCTTTGGCGAGCCCGTAGTGCCGGACTTTGAGGTGCCCTACCATGTGGACATCATGGAGCGCCTGAGCGGCATCGACCTGGACAGCGCCCGCAGAACCAGCGGCAACGGCTTCTATTACCTGATGGGCGACATCGCCCGCCTGCACTCGGCCATCCTGTCCTATGCCCGTGATTTCATGATCGACCGCGGCTTCACCTATTGCGTGCCCCCCTTCATGATCCACGGAAACGTGGTGACGGGCGTCATGTCCTTTGCTGAAATGGAAAACATGATGTACAAAATCGAGGGCGAGGATCTGTACCTCATCGGCACCTCCGAGCATTCCATGATCGGCAAATTCATCGACACCATTCTGGACGAAAAGCAGCTCCCGCAAACCCTGACCAGCTACTCCCCCTGCTTCCGCAAGGAGGTTGGCGCCCACGGCATCGAGGAGCGCGGCGTGTACCGCATCCATCAGTTTGAAAAGCAGGAGATGATCGTGGTCTGCAAGCCGGAGGATTCTCCCATGTGGTTTGACCGCCTGTGGCAGAACACGGTGGACTTCTTCCGCACGCTGGACATTCCCGTCCGCACGCTGGAGTGCTGCTCCGGCGACCTGGCCGACCTGAAGGTCAAGAGCCTGGACGTGGAAGCCTGGTCGCCCCGCCAGCAGAAGTACTTCGAGGTGTGCAGCTGCTCCAACCTGGGCGACGCCCAGGCCCGCCGCCTGCAGATCCGCGTCAAGGGCGAGGACGGCCGCAAGTATTTCGCCCATACCCTGAACAACACCTGTGTGGCTCCGCCCCGCATGCTCATTGCCTTCCTGGAGAATAACCTGCAGAAGGACGGCCGCGTGCACATTCCCGAGGCCCTGCGCATGTACATGGGCGGCAAGGAATTCATCGGCTGAGAGGGCGTTCTGTTCGGGTTTTGTTCTTCCGTGCCTCCGCGCTTGACAAGCGGGGTGCAGTATGCTATGATTTGTACCGATTTCTCCGGTAAAGGGGGTGCGAACATGTTCAGTCGGCTGCTGAGCTCCTGTAAGGCGTTCATGTGCTGTACGAAGATGCTTTGCGCCAACGGGCTATGCCGGGGGGCGTCAGGCCCTGCCTGACGACAGATTTCGACAGCGCAGCGAAGCGCAAAGCATGCGATTTTCCTGAAAAAGGGAATTTCTGGTGCTTTGCGCTTTTTCTTATGCTTTGGGAGGCTATCATGGCGGATCTTGAGGAATTGTTCCGGTGGCTCCACCGCCACCCGGAGCTGGCCTTTGAAGAGGCCGGCGCCACGGCCCGGGTCAGAGAGCTGCTGACCCAGGCGGGCCTTGCCGTGCAGGACGGTGGGCTGCCCACCGGGCTGATAGCCCAGGTGGAGGGAGCGCTGCCAGGCCCCACCGTAGCCCTGCGCTGCGACATGGACGCCCTGCCCATTCAGGAGCAGACCGGCCTGCCCTACGCCTCGGAAACGCCCGGCTGTATGCACGCCTGCGGGCACGACTTCCACACTGCCGTCATGACAGGCGCGGCATTGCGCCTGCAGGACATGCGCAATGAGATTTACGGGCGGGTGAAAATTCTCTTTCAGCCCGCCGAAGAGGTAGCCACCGGCGCGCAGCGGATGATTGACACCGGGCTGACCGACGCGGACTGCTACATTGGCATCCACAGCTATCCGGCGGAGGATCCCGGCTGGCTCGGCATCAAGGAAGGCCCTGTGATGGCCGCCATCGACCGCTTTCAGGTGACCCTCACCGGCCGGGGCTGCCATGGTGCACAGCCCCATAAGGGCACGGATCCCATCCCTGCCCTGGCGGCGCTGGTATCAGCCCTGCAGACTGTTGTCAGCCGCAACGCCGATCCCTTCGCCCCCTGCCTGCTCAGCGTGACCCATGTGGAGAGCGGCTCCACCTGGAACGTCATCCCCGAAGTCGCCCTGCTGGAGGGTACCATTCGCACCCTGAACGCCGGGGATCGGGCCATGATGCGCCGCCGCTTCCACGAGGTGACGGAGGGCACGGCAGCCGCTTATGGGGTCAAGGCAGCCATCGAATGGTTCTCCGGCCCGCCCGCCGTGGTCAACGATGCGGCCCTGTGCCGCCTGGCCCGGAAAGTTGCCCTTCGGTGCGGATACCGCGTGGGGCGCCAGGAGGACACCCTGGGCGGCGAGGATTTCTCCCTGTATCTGGACAAGGCCCCGGGCATTTTCATCCGGGTTGGCACCGGCGGCGGGTATCCGGGGCATCATCCCCGGTTCTCCGTGAATCCGGCGGCCATCGCTCCCGCAGCCGACTACTTTGCGCAGCTGGCGATCGCCTGCGGACAATCATCCGCAGACGAATAACCATATGGAAACCCTGAATCAATGAGGTAGTGCGATGGCGAGCGGAATTTTGCCGGATGCGATTGCGGAAATCGAAGGTTCACTGGAGATAAATCAAGATTTTTGCAAGAAGCAGATGGCTGAAATTCAGCTGCCAGCGTGCCGCCAAGTGATTCAGAGGTTCCATCGATTACTCCATTGATATGGAAGGAGGAGGTTCCTATGAAACAACTTTTCCGCTCTGTCCTGTCCCTCCTGCTGGCCGCAACGCTGCTTCTTGGCGGCGTGTGCCTGGCGGAGGAGCAGCCCAAGTCCGTCAATGTGGCGGTCACCAGCACCATCACCA
>CAMDVP010000073.1 GCA_945877525.1 uncultured Clostridia bacterium
CAGGGCGGCTGGCCGGTGGGCATGTGCGACGTGGAGGAAATCCGGCACAACCCCTTCGGTGAAAACGGCGATCAGCTGGATTCCGCCTACATGGAGCGCATGGCCCGCATCATCGAGGCTGCGGACGAAACAGGCATGGTGGTGATCGTTAACATCCTTTACTGGGCGCAGGCCCGCAGGCTGAAGGGCGCAGGTGCCATCATGAACGCCGTGCGCAATACATGCCGCTGGCTGAAAGGCCGGGGCTACACCAATGTGATGATCGACGTGGCCAACGAATACGACATCCCCATGAACGCAGGTCATCCCCTGATTCAGACGGATGAAGGCATCGTTTCGCTGATTACCCTGGCCCGCGAGGAAAGCGGAATGCCGGTGGGCTCCAGCGGATGCGGAGGAACACTGGAAAAGGAACCGGCCACGGCGTCCGACTTTGTGATTGTTCACGGGAACGACCTGTCCCGCAGCAAGCTGTACGATCTGTTCCGCAGGCAGAAGGAAATCGCGCCCGGCAAGCCCGTGCTGTGCAACGAGGACAGCCCCTGCTGCACACGCATGGATGTGGCGGTGGAGGCCGGCGCGTCCTGGGGATATTACAACAACTATACCAAGCAGATTCCGCCCTGCTTCTGGGGCGTAACCCCCGGAGAGGATTTCTTCTTCGCAAGGCGCATGGCCCGGCTGATTGGATTGCCCGTCGCGCCCCTGGCGCAGGAGGAACAGTTTGTTCTCCAGGGGCTGAAGCCCGAGGAGGGCTTCTCGGGCGGGCTGCATACCATGCGGGTGGCGTGCGAGTATCCTGAGCGCGTGGACTATGTGACTTTTTACAAAAACGGTGAGAAGCTATACCGCTCCTACGACGAGCCGTATATGTGCTTTACGGAAAGCACCTGGCTGGGCACCCCCTTTCGGGTGGAAAAGGGCGATGTGTACAGGGCGGAAATCCGCCTGACGGACGGCTCGGTCATTGTCCGTCAGCAGACCATCTGAGTAAACAACCGGCGAATCCGGTTGCAATAAACAAAAGGAGGTTTCCCCATGAAGAAGTTCCTATCCTTGCTGCTGGCCATGACGCTCGTGCTGTCATGCCTGTCTCTGACAAGCGCGCTGGCCGAACCGACGAAAATTCGCATTGCATGGCTTGATCTGTCCGAAAACGACAAGATGGATCCGCTGTCCGGCATCGTGACCAAGGGTTCCGGCGAGCTGAAGGCGCTGATCGAATCCAAGCTGGACAATGTGGAGATTGAGATTGTCAACGTTCCCGGCGACGGCTGGATTCAGACCATGGAAGTGCTGTGCACCTCTGGCGAGGTTGACATGGGCTGGTACACCAACCAGGTGTTGGCGGCTGAATGGTTCCTTGATAACCGTGAGCTGATGGCCAATGATCCCGTGTTCACCGAAGAGTATTTCGAAGCAACCTTCACCCCTGTTGCCAAGCAGTACACCCGCTATCATACCTATGACTTCCCCCAGTACAAGGACGCCATCATCGGCCTGCCCTATGACATGGGAAGCTACTGGTATATGTACGACGCCGAGCTGTTTGAGCAGTGGGGCGTGGAAATGCCTGCCCAGGAAGACCTGACCTTTGAAAAGCTGCTTGAGCTGGCGCAGAAGACCACCGGCATCAACCCCGTGACCGGCCAGCAGAACTACGGCTGCTTCATCCGCCCCTACTGGTGCGAGTGGGTGGGCGTTGGCTTCGACATGTACAAGATGATCGACGACGATGAGATGGATATCACCAAGTTCGACATCGCCGCCAACGTGGATTACATCAAGGACAGCCCCGAAGTGCTCCGCTACTTCAACATCCTCAAGGGCCTGATCGAGTGCTGCCCTCCCGGTGCTGCCTCCAACTCCGGCTGGGAGAACTTCATGACCGCTGACAACAACATTGCCATCATGCTCGACTGCTCCCATACCAACACCTACCTGAACTACCTCTATGGCGGCATGACCGAAGTGACCGACCGCTTCAAGCCCTTCCTGCCCCTGACCGGCGAGCAGGGTGTGACCGGCTTCCCCGAGGTTCATCATGTGGCTATCTGCAAGAACGTTGCTCCCGAAAAGCGGGACATTTGCTGGGAAATCAACAAGCTGATCGCTACGGATACCGATATCCTGAACTGGCTGTATCACAACCACTCCTGGACGTCTGTTCCCGGCCTGGTTGACACCACGGGCATTGAAATCATGGACAACGAGTTTGCCGCGATGCGCTATCAGGACCGCCTGCAGCACAGCCTGATCACCGACGACTACTGGCATTGGCGCGAGCCCATCAACGCCATGCTGTCCAGCTTCTTTGCCGGCCAGCTGACCCCCGAACAGGCCCGCGAGCAGTTCCATGCCGACGTGACCAAGTGGGTGCAGAACAAGCAGGCCCAAGCCAAGTAACGAAAGGTGTTTTCCTGCGGAGAGACCGGCGAAAGCCGGTCTCTCCCTCCAATGGGGAATACAGGGCTTTTGCACAGCATGAAAACAGATTGCGAATGCGGGAGGTGCAACCGTGCATAAGACCGTCAAACCACAGAAGTTCTTTCAAAAATATGGCGAATGGTATGTCATGCTGGCCATCCCGGTGCTGGGTACCATTATCTTCAACATCTGGCCGCTCATCCTGACAATGATCGGATCGTTCCAGAATACCGCCGGCTCATTCATCGGGCTGGTGAACTACCAGATTCTCTTCTCCGACCCGCTGTGGCCGAAGGCTGTCGGCAATACCCTGTACATGGGCGTGCTGGGCGTTGGCTTCTCCATTCCGATTGCTTTCCTGATGGCATACATGCTCAACCGCGTTCCGCTTTTGAAAAACGTTTTCAAAACCATCTACCTCTTCCCGATGATCGTATCCATCGTTGCGGTTGCCATGGTTTTCAAGTTTATCTTCAACGCGGATGCCAACAGCCCGATGAACCTGCTGCTGCAGAAGATCGGCCTGGCGCCGCTGGGCTGGTTCTCCAGCACCTCCACCTCCCGGGAAACCGTCATTATCATGACGCTGTGGAAAAACGTGGGCCATTCCGCCATCCTGTTCTTCGCCGGGCTGCAGACCATGCCGACTGAGCTGCTGGAGGCCGCGGACATCGACGGCGCCAACGAATGGCACAAGCTGTGGAACATTACCGTTCCCAACATGAAGAACACCCTGATTTTCGTGTTCATCACCAATACCATCGGCGCGCTGAAGCGCTTCTCCGACGTGTATGCCATCGCCAGCGAATACGGCGAGCCGGGCGATTCGCTGATGACGATTATGGTGTATATCTACCGTAAATCCTTCTCTACGCTGTTCTACAAGGATCTTGGCGTTGCCTCTGCCGCGTCCTTTGTGCTGTTTCTTGTCATCATCGTCATCACCATGGTGGAGATGAAGGTTACCGGCGAAACCGAAGCCCTGATCGGCGTTTCGCGCAAAAGGAGGGACGCGTAAGATGGCAAAGCGTACGCATACCTTGACGCTGACCAACGGAAAGACCATCAAGGTACATGAGAAAATCAGATTCCGGCCTTACATGGCAGTCTTTTATGTGCTGCTGGTGATTTTTGCGGCGATTGTGATTGTACCCATCTGGTGGATGGTGGCCAACAGCTTTGAAACCATCCGCTCCTATGCCTTCCCCAATCCGCCGAACTTCTGGCCGAAAAACTTTACCTGGAACAACTACAAGCTGGTGATGATGAACACAAGCATCATGGCCAACCTGAAAAACTCCGCGGCCGTGACAGGCCTGGATGTGGTGCTGAACCTGTTCATCGCTTCCATTGCCGGCTTTGTATTCTCCAAGGGCCGCTTCCCGGGTAAAAAGGTGCTGCTGCTGATGATTATGTCCAGCATGATGGTACCCTTTGAAATCAAGCTGATGCCCATCTTTAACATCATCCAGGCCATGGGGCTGAACAACACCTATCTGGGCGCTTCGCTTCCGGGTTCGCTAACCGCGGCGTTCAACATCTTCATGATCAAGAAATTCTGCGACGATCTGCCCGACGCCCTGCTGGAATCCGCCGTTGTGGACGGCGCAAGCAAGTTCCGCACATTCCTGCAGATTTATCTGCCGCTGATGGGCCCCATTATCGCCACCCTGACGGTAACCACCGTGATGGCGTCGTGGAACGACCTGCTCTGGCCGATGATTGTGCTTAGCAAAACCGAAATGCGCACGGTGCAGGTGGGCCTTTCCTCCCTGACCAACAGCACCTTCGGCCCCCATTCCGGTATGACCTGCGCCGCGTCGTGTCTGTCGATTCTTCCCCTGGCGGTCATCTTCGTCTTCATGCAGAAGTACATTGTGCAGTCTGTGGCTGCAACGGGCATCAAGCAATAACCCGCAGTGGATGAGAAAGGAAGGATACAGAATGGAGAGAAAGTATTCGATTATCACGGGATTCATGGGAAAGGTGAAGGACCGCTTCATTGACTATCAGCCCGCCCGCTCCATGGAGGAAATGGTGGCCATGGCCGCGCAGGTCAAGGGCTGTAAAGCCCTGGAGGTTGTGTATCCCCAGAACTTCACCGACCCCGTCAAGTGCAAGGAGCTGCTGGACGCATACGGGCTGAAGGTATCCACCGTCAACCTGAATGTGAAGGGCGACGAGTGCTTCCGCTTTGGCTCGTACTCCAGCCCCTACAAGGAGTCCAGGCAGGCCGCGCTGCGGATGCTGAAGGAAGCCATGGACGCGGCGGCTATTCTGGGCTGCAACATGGTGACCACCGCCCCCCTGAACGACGGCGTTGACTATCCCTTTGAGCTGGACTATGCCCGGGCCTGGAACGACTGCCTGGAAGTGATTCATGAGGGTGCGGCTTACCGGCCCGATGTGAAGCTGTCCCTGGAATACAAGACCAGCGAGCCCCGCGTGCACTGCCTGATGAGCAATGCGGGCAAGATGGCCGCCTTCTGCGAAAAAGTGGGCCTGCCCAACGTGGGCGTGACGCTGGACTTCGGACATGCGCTGCAGTGCGGCGAGGTGCCCTCTGATTCGCTGTCCTTCCTGCACGAAATGGGGCGCCTGTTCTACATCCACATCAACGACAACTTCCGCAACTGGGACTGGGATATGGTGCCCGGCACGGTGAACCTGTGGGACTATGTGGAATTTGCCATGTACATGAAGCGCATCGGGTACGATGGGTGGATTACGGCCGACGTGTTCCCGCAGCGCCATGACCCGATCAAGATCATGACCCAGACCTTTGAGTGGATGGACTTCATCTTTGACCTGGCGGACCGGCTGGACAGCCAGGAAATGTTCCGGATGATGCAGGAGAAGGATGGCCTGGACATTATCGCCCATGTCCGCGATGCTATCTTCAACCGCAAGTAAGCATGGAAGGCGTCAGAAGCCACCTCCGTACGGACGGCGTATTCGAGGTGGCGCTTCTGCCCAAAAATCCTGGCAATCGCTTTGACACGGCCGTGCTGGAAGAGCTTTCCGCGGCCCTTCTGGAGGCGGAGAAAAGCAAAGCGAAGGCAATCCTTTTGACACATGAGGGCGATGTGTTCTGTCTCGGGGGAAATTTGGGAGACGCGAGAGAACAGGATGCGGGATCAATCCGCACCTTTGCAGACAGGCTGAGCAGGGTGCTGTTTCAGGTGTTCTATGCCTCCGTGCCGGTGCTTGCGGCGGTGGAGGGAGACGTGGAGGGCGGCGGCGTCAGCCTGATCCAGGCATGCGATATGGTGGCGGCCGCGAACACTGCCCGCTTCGGCATCCCTGAAATGGAAGCAGGCATGGCCCCGGTAATTTCCATGTCCGGCGCGCGGCGCGTGATTCCTGAAAAGCGCATGCTGAAAATGGCATACCTTGCAGAGCGCATCTCGGCGCAGGAGGCGGAGGCCTGGGGGCTGATTACCCAGGCGGTGGCATGCGGAGAAGCCCGCAGCACCTGCGAAGAATGGATTGGCCGGATGACGGCCAAAAACCCAAGCTCGGTGTCCACCATTCGCAGGCTTCGCAGAGATCTGGACGGCGGCGAATACTTCCGCCAGATCAACACGGCGGCAGACATTCTTCCCGGCAACATACTTCACCGCGATACCTACGCAATGCTGAATTGCAGGGATCAGAAAGGATAGGCGTATGGCAAGACCCGTCATTCTGGCTGTGGCGCCTGTGGCGCACGATTTGCCGAAGGGGTGCGAGTGCGGGCTGTCTGCCGAAGGCGTGGCAAGGGATGTAATCGACTGCGCCCGGGCGGGTGCGTCCATGGTTCATCTGCACGTTCGGGACAACGAGGGCTATCTGTCCGAGGATCTGAGCGTTTATGATGAAACCATCCGCCTCATCCGTGCGCAGAGCGATATTGTGGTGCAGGGCTCAACGGGGGGCGAATCCATGCTGACCCGCGAACAGCGGTGCGTGGCCGTGCGCCATCCGATGACGGAGGTGGCCTCGCTCAACATCGGCTCAACGAACTTTGGCGACGGCGTGTATGTGAACACCATACTGGATATCCGTTACTGGGCCGGCCAGATGCGCGATGAGCGGATTGTGCCGGAAATGGAGATATTCGACTTGTCCATGGTGGGCACCGCACGGAGATTGCTGAAGGAGGGTCTTGTCCGTGTGCCGCTGATGTCCCTGGCGCTGGGCTTTGAGAACTCGCTGGAGGCTTCCGAGCATCACATGGATGTGATGTTTGCCGAAATGCGGCGGATTCCGGGGGCCATCGTGGGCCTGTGCCAGCACGATATGCGGGACTTTACGCTTTTCCGCCATGCGCTGGAATGCGGGGCGGACATTGTGCGGGTTGGTTTTGAAGACGGCCACACGCTGGACGACGGGCGCATGGCGGCGTCCAACCTCCAGCTGGTGGAGGACGCT
Organism: uncultured Clostridia bacterium; assembly: GCA_945877525.1. Classification (GTDB taxonomy): domain Bacteria; phylum Bacillota; class Clostridia; order Christensenellales; family Aristaeellaceae; genus UBA11524. The sequence continues at coordinate 6,841 of CAMDVP010000073.1, forward strand.
GTGCGGATCATTCACGGGATGGGCCTGGAGGTGGCCACGCCGGGCGAAGTGCGCAGCCTGTTAGGAATCCGCAGGGAGGTGGTGGAATGATTCTTCGCAGTCAGGTAAAGCAGGGAAAGGAATATACGCGCCGTGTTCTGGCGCAAGCCCATGTGATGGTGAGCGAGGACGAGTTGGAGCGCATGGAGGTCGGTGATTTTGGCCTGAGCAACTGGAGAGAAGAGGGCGCGCAGATCGTCACCTTTGTGAATACGGAGCGCGTGGGCTTTAAGGTCATTTGCCTGATGCCCGACCAGGCGCTGCCCGAGCACTGGCACACCGCCGTGGAAGGCGATGCGCTGGGAAAGGAAGAAATCCTCCGCGTTGTGCATGGCACGCTCCGGCTGTATCTTCCGGGAGATCAGAACATCCGGGAGGGGAAAATCCCTGCGGGCAAGGAATCGTGCTATACATGCCGCGAGGAGCACATCATGCACCCCGGCGAGCAGATTCTGCTGCCCCCCGGCGTCAGGCACTGGCTGCAGGGCGGACAGGACGGCGCAGTGGTCTATTCGATTTCCAGCGCGGCGCACTGCCAGCTGGATCCGTTTACGGATCCCGGCGTGGTCCGCGTTGCCAAAGTAATTGAGGATGGAGAGCAATCATCATGAAAACAGTTTTGAGCATTGAGGGGGAAAATTTCCTGATCAACGGCAAGCTGACCTATTCGGAAATTCCCGGATGCGACAGCCGCATGCACGGGCTGCTGATGAACGCCCGGCTGATTCAGGGCATCTTTGACGACAAGGCGGATCCAGCCCGGTTCAACCGCTTCGGGCTGACCTTTTCCCCGGAAGAAAACACCGACGCGCTGATTGCGGCGCTGCCCGACTGGTATCAGTACGGCCTGCGCTGCTTTACGGTGGGCCTGCAGGGCGGCGGCCCGTGCTTTACCGTGGACAACAACGCCATCGAGAACAACCCCTTTTCTCCCGACGGACTGCAGATCGACCCCGCCTATCTGGCGCGCCTGACGCGCCTGCTCAATGCGGCGGACGAACTGGGCATGGTGGTTATCGTGTCCGCGCTGTACTGCGGACAAATCCGCCATCTGGACGGCGCCCAGGCGGTGATCAACGCCATCCGCACCACGGCCCGCTGGCTGCGGAAGGGTGGCTGGAAGAACGTTATCTTCGAGCCTGCCAATGAGTATGACATCGACAGATACGACGGTTACCCGATCGTGCAGACCCATCAGGGCATGGTGGCGCTGCTGGATCTGGCCCGCCATGAAAGCGGCCTGCCTGTCGGCTGCAGCGGCGGCGGCGGTACGCTGGATCCCGAGGTGGCCAGGGCCAGCGATGTGATCATCTTCCACGGAAACGGGCAGCCCCGCCAGGCCATGGCCAACCTGATTGCCAATGCGCGCAAGTGGGCGCCGGGCAAGCCGATCCTGTGCAATGAGGATTCCCAGGCGATAACCAACATGCAGGTGTGCATGGATCATCATGCGTCCTGGGGATATTACAACGCCCTGACGAAGCAGGAAATGGCCACGGACTGGCATGTGCTGCCGGGCGAGGATCGTTTCTACGCGCTGTGCATGGCGGAAAACCTGGGCATTGCCCCGGACATGCCTCCCTTTGACGAGCAGTACATGCTGGTGGGCATTTCCAGGAATGAATGCTGGAACGGCAGGTGCTGGCCGCGGATTGCGTCCCTTCGCCCCGAAACGATCGACCATGTGGATTTCTTTGTAGACGGCGAATGGCTGTACCGCAGCTATGACGACCCGTTCTCCCTGTATTTCATGGCCAACTGGATTCAGGGGCCGCTGATGCGCACGGAAGGTCTTGTGCGCGCGGAAATCACGCTTTCCAGCGGAGAAAAGCTTCTTCGGGAAGGCCGGATAGGACAGTAATGGAAGGATGTTGCACGGATGAAAGAACGTGTTGCTCATGTGGAAGCCATGGCTCGCAAAATACGCCAGGAAGCGATTCAGATGATCTATCAGGCGCAATCCGGACACCCGGGCGGGTCGCTGTCCGAAGCGGACATTCTGGCTGCCCTCTACTTTGATGAACTGAATGTCCGTCCCGGGGAACCGGACTGGGCGGAACGCGACCGGTTTATTCTCAGCAAGGGGCATGCCTGCCCCGGGCTGTATGCTGCCCTGGCCCTCCGCGGCTTTTTCGGTATGGAGCATCTGGGCACGCTTCGTCAGTTTGGAAGCATTCTGCAGGGTCATCCTGTGATGCAGAAGGTTCCCGGCCTGGACATGACCACCGGGTCGCTGGGACAGGGGCTGTCTGTGGCCTGCGGCATGGCCATCGGCCTGCGGCGCGCCGGCATGGACAGCCGCGTGTACGCGCTGCTGGGCGACGGCGAATGCGACGAGGGCCAGGTGTGGGAGGCTGCCATGACGGCCTCGAAATACGGTCTGGGCAACCTGTGTGCCATTGTGGACCACAACGGCCTGCAGAACGACAGCACCACCTCTGTGGTGCAGCCCCAGGAAAACATTGCGGAGCGGTTTGGAGCCTTCGGATGGCGCAGCGTGCAGATCAACGGTCACGACGCATGGCAGATCCTTGACGCGCTGGACGATGCAAAGCGCCATCCCGGTCAGCCAACGCTGATCCTTGCGCGTACCGTTAAGGGCAAGGGCGTTTCCTTTATGGAGAATATCGTTTCGTGGCATGGCACGGCGCCGAATGACAGGCAGTTTGAAGAAGCCATGAAGGAATTGGAGGGATGAGCGATGGCAGCTACAAGGGATGCCTTTGGTCATGGCGTAATGGAGCTGGCGCAGAATGATCCGCGCATTTATGTCGTTGACTGCGACATTTCCAAATCAATGAAAACGGTGGAGTTCTCCCGGAAATTCCCGCAGCAGCACATCAATGTCGGCATTGCGGAGCAGAACGGCGCCGGCGTGTGCGCTGGCCTGGCGACGCTGGGGAACATTCCCTTTCTGTCCACCTATGCCGTTTTTGCCAGCATGCGCGCCTGCGAACAGGTGCGCACCTCCATCTGCTATCCCCACCTGAATGTCAAGCTGGCCTGCGGCCATGGCGGACTGACGCCGGCCAACGACGGAGCGACGCATCAGGCGATTGAGGATGTGGCGATCATGCGTGCGCTGCCGGGCATGACGGTGGTGATGGGCGCTGACTATCATTCCGCCAAGGCCCTGACAAAGGCGGCCGCATACTATGACGGCCCGGTCTATCTGCGCTATACCCGGGACTCCGTTCCGGACTTTTACGGCCCCGACGAAACCTTTGAAATCGGCAAGGGAAAGCTGCTGCGGAGCGGAGGCGCGGTGACGGTGGTTTGCTTTGGCGAGCTGCTCCACGAGGCGCTGGCGGCAGCGCAGCAGCTTCAGGCGGAAGGCATTGCGGTGGATTTGATCGACATGCACACGGTGAAGCCGCTGGACACGGCCCTGCTGCGGGAAAGCATCAGCCGAACCGGGCGCTGCGTGACCGTGGAGGACCACAACGTTATCGGCGGACTGGGAAGCGCCGTGGGCGAGTGGATGGCGGAGAACCAGTGCGGCAGGCTGATCCGCATCGGTTTGCAGGATCGGTTCGGCCAGAGCGGCCCGTATGAAACGCTGCTGAAAACGTATGGCATGGATCGCTGCGCGATTGCCGATGCTGTGCGCAGGCTGGCCGCGGAATAAAGCGAAGATACAGATGATGAACAACAGCGGCAGGCAAAATGATTGCCTGCCGCTGTCCTGTGCCTGTCAGCTATTATTGAAAAGAAATCTTGGTCAAGACTTCCGGCTTAACCAGGATGATGGGGCGAACGCCTTTTATTTCGGTCAGGAAGTCGCTCTGGATTGAATTGTCGAACTTGAACAGATGGCAGGCGCCATAACTCTCATGGGTGCACAGCCACCATTCGGCGTTCCCCTGATAGGAGGGTGCGCCCTGGGCCTCGGCGTAGGCTGTATTGGAGGTGGCAAGATCAAGAATGCGGCCGGTGCGGTACGCCTTTGCATTGTTGATGGTAAAAATGGACACAAGATCATCCGTATACTCGCCGGAATATTCTTCGGGGCAGTAGGAACCGCTGTTACTGTCTACAAACAACGGAATGATGGCGCTTTGATCCTCGGGAGAGAAGGCCGTATTGTAGAATTCGTCGTTCAGCCAGATGCGCAGGTCGCAGTCCTTCCAATGGGTAAAGAAGCCCCAGTCATGGTGCATCGGCTGCGCGTCCAGGCAGTAGCGGCTGAGCAACAGGGCTTGATCATCACGGATGGACAGCACGACCCATTCGATGGGCGTCTGATCATTGCCTTCGACGGTCTGGGGATAAGTGCCGAAGGTCACATGGTCGCCGGCCTCGATGACGGCCCGCTGCTCATCCGTGCGGATGTCCACAAAGACGACGGGGCGCACCATGTACAGGGAGGTGGACTGAACGTAGGTGGAACTGCCGTCGGGGGTAATGCACATGCCCTCGTTGTCGTCAAGGCCGGGCGAGCGAAGCCACCAGGAGCCTGCGGCGCGGCCGTCCACCTTGTCATTGGGGGAGGTGGCGGCTCCCTGTGCGATGGCATAGTCTGTCGGCGCGCACATGCGGGCCTCGGACGAAGAGAAGGTATGCCTGTCGGCTGCCTCGGTGAAATCAAGCAGGAACACCGTGTCCCGGGTATCCTCGCCTCCCCGGGAGAACGACGTGCCGCTGTAATCGGATGAGGGGTTTTCAATCAATGTACACAGAAGCCGGCCGCGTTCCTCGGCACTGAAGGCGGCGCTAAGAAAATCCCCGTTCAGCCAGGCGCGCAGATCGCACATATCCCAGCTGACGCTGCTGTCGGTGTGCATGGCTGTTAGTTCTTCATTGTGATAGGGACGGGCGTCCAGGCCGTAGCGGCTAAGCAGCACCACCTTGCCCATTTCCTTCTGCACGCTCACCACCCGCCATTCAATGGGCTCGGCGCCG
>CAMDVP010000074.1 GCA_945877525.1 uncultured Clostridia bacterium
GAGAAAGCCGAACGAGTCAGCCGAAACGAGCGGCCTTTGGACGCGACGATTGAGGCTGCGGACGCGCCCGCAGGCGCGAAACCTCTGCCTTCGGCAAAGCAATCGTTTTAAGCGAGAACAGCATTAAAAGTCGGCTTCACCTGCTTCGCCGTCGTTGGCAAGGGCCTGCGCATATTTCTGAGACATGATCTGGTCGGAATACATGTAGAGGATACCGTTGAAGGCGGTCACCGTCTTGATGTCCTGGGTGTCGGGCTGGCGGTGGATCATGTCCAGCGCGTGATCCAGCTGGGCCTTGGTGTATTTGTAGGGGGAGCGCATGAAGTAGTACAGGGGGGTGGGAGAGGGGTAGGTCTTGCAGTTGAAGCGCACCATATGCGCGATGGTGCGGGTGAGATCCTTCTCCTCCACCAGCATGGCGATCATGGCGTAGTTATTGGCCATGATCTCATTGGAATAGAAATACTCGTCCTTCTGCCCCTGAACGCTGACGATGTCACGGCAGGAGTCGGTTTCCTTCATGGCCTGCAGCAGGCTGTCCAGCTCGGGTTCCTCCTCGGCCAGGGGCTTGCAGGGGGTGAGCAGGGCTGCGCGGGCGCGCTCGCGGATGAACTCGGCCAGCACCTCGCAGGGCTGCATTTCCGGCGGGGATTCGGGTTCGGGCTCCGGCTCGCTGGGAGGAAACGGATCGTCCACCTCGGGCAGGGAGTCCATGTAATCGAACAGGTCGATCTTCCCCTCCGCTGCGTCAGGGGCGGGGGCTTCGCCCTCCATGACGCTCTGTGCCTTCCGGGCCATTTCCGCCTTCTCGGCCTTGGGATTATCGTTGCGGTTCATGGCGGGGTCGTTCCGGTCGGAAAACTCATCGGTGATGTCCTCCGGCTTCAGCTCCACTTCCTTGGAAAAGCCGGGCTTGCGTCTGCCAAAAAGCGCCATTGCTCTCACCCTTTCTCATAAAGATGCAGGAGGAACCGCTCAGGATTCCTCCCGCATATGGTCATATTCAGATAGCTCAGATCAGGCCCAGAGCTTCCAGCTTGTCGGCGCAGTCGCCCAGGTCGAACTTCTCCAGGGTCGCGCGGGTGGGAATGCCGGTTTCCTTGTCCCAGCCCATGGCTTCATACCACATATCCAGCGCCTTGGCATAGTCCTCGCGATCCAGCTTGACGGTGCCTTCCTCAAAGGGCTTGAAGTCGGGATCCTTGTCGAACACCCAGTCGCTGGGCTGGTCGTGATCCTGGCGCAGGTTGGCGCTGCCCAGATTCAGCTTGAAGGACACGGCGGTCATTACGCGCAGCAGCTGGGAGATGCGCTCGGAGTCGAACTCCAGATCCTCGCGGGTGTAATCCTCGCCCACCACGGCGCTCATGTATTTGGCGTCCAGGTCCAGGTCGCCCACATAGTTGCGCTTCTTGGAGGTGGCGATGGTCATGGGGTACATCCAGTTGCACAGCGTGGCGGAATCGTGCCACTGCTTGCCGTTGAAGGCCCACTTGGTCAGCTTGATCTTGTTCTCGTTGATGGGGGTATAGGCCTTGGGACGATCCACGCAGCCCTCGCCGAAGAAGCCTTCCAGCACGGGCTTGATGATGGCGTCGAAGGGCGCGCCGGAGGAAACGAAGTTGATCAGGTGGTGGATCATGCAGTCGCGGTTGTACATCAGCGACAGGATGGTGCCGGTCTGCCAGCAGGACTCCGGGCCATGGTGGCGAGGATAGCCGTTGTGGCCGATGTTGAAGTTCTTGCCGTTGACGAAGTCGTAGAAGTTCACGCCGGCCGCGTTCTTGGCGGGATCGTCCATGCCCCACTTTTCATACAGCAGATAGGTGCCCAGGCCCAGGTCGGAGAAGGTGCCTTCCTTCATGGCAATGCGGCGGTAGACCTCCACCAGCCAGCGGGGATCGCCATTTTCCATCAGATCCCACGGGATGGCGTCCCACTCGGTCATGTCGGTGCCGCCCTTGGTGATCACGTCCTTGAGCACGCCGGTGGTGTAGGCCATGTTGAAGTCCTCGTACAGGCTACCGTAGTTGCACCACACGCCGTAATCGTCCGCCGCGCGGGAGCCAGCGCCGCCCAGAATCATCTTCGCGTCGCCCTGATCCACAAAGTCGTGGGTGCTCTTCACCTTCTCGCCGGTGGCCGCGTCGATGTGATCGGGATACCAGTCGAGCATCTTGATGATGGGCATGCAGGTGTTGGACACATGGGTGGGCAGGTCGTAATCGGCCAGGGGATCCATGTCATACTCGGTGTAGCAGCGCACCGGGCAGGAGGAGCAGCCGCCCTGCTTCACGGTGTACTTCTCGGCCACCGCACCGAAGTCGAACACGCCCTTGTTGCAGCGCAGGGCCGCCACGTTGATCTGGCCGCTGGGCTGCTCGCCCATGTCGATGGGGCCGTTGGAGGCCTTGTCCCAGGTTACGCCGGGGCCGCCCTGCCAGCGGTTGGAGCTGGTGGCGGAATACTCGGCCCAGGACTGGGGGATGGTGGGCACGGTGTGGTTGTTGTTGCCGCCCACCAGATCCTTGATCATGTAGTTGGACAGCAGGCGAACCTCCATGGGCCGGGCGATCTTCACCGCGCCGGTGCCGCGGCAGACCACGGCCTTGAGCATTTTGCTGCCAAGCACCGCGCCCACGCCGCCGCCGCCGGAATTGCCGAAGCTGGTCACCATGCAGCTCATGGGTACCAGGTTCTCACCGGCCTGGCCGATGGATATCACGTCAAACTCGGGGCCGTTTTCCTTAGCAAGGGTGGCGTTGGTATCGAAGGTACCCTTGCCCCACACATGGGAAGCGTCCTCGATGGACACCTTCTCGTCCTCAATCTTCAGGTAGACGGGCTTGTCGCTCTTGCCCTCGACGATGATCGCGTCATAGCCCGCATACTTGAGGGCGTGGGCAAAGTGGCCGCCCATATGCGCGTCCACGATGGAATTGCCCTTGCTCCAGCAGGAGAGGAAGGACACCGTCATGCGGCCGGAGCAGGGCACGCCCGAGGCCGTCAGCGGGCCGACGGAGAACACGGCCTTGGCCGCGTCGCCCAGGGGATCGGAATCCAGGGGCACCTCGTCCCAGATGATCTTATAGCCAATGCCCATGCCGCCGATGAAGGGCTTGTACTTGGGCAGCGTATCCTCGGTGGTGATGGCGCCGGTGGTCAGGTTGACGCGCAGCACAGAGCCGGCCCAGCCGTTGATACCGTTCTTCACAGACATAATTTGATTCCTCCTTTGAATTACGTCAGAGCATCAGGTGCGTCAGATTTCCTGTGCGGCGGAAGACACCTTGTCCCACGGAATGATGGACAGCGCGCCGGAGGGGCAGCCCTCCACGCAGGCTCCGCACATCACGCACTTGGAGGATTTCCTTGTGACCGGGTTCACGGTGGGCATATGCCACGGGCAGGCCTGCGCGCAGGCGCCGCAGCCGACGCACTTGTCGGTGTCCACACGGCGGATGCCGTCGTCCCCGGCGTAGATGGCGCCCATGGGGCAGGCGTTGCCGCAGGCGGGATCCTCACACTGACGGCAGGTGTCCGGGAAGTAGGTCCAGTTGTTCTCGGTATACAGGCCGTTGCCGTTGCGGCTGGAGTACAGGTTGCGCGTCACTTTCACGCGGGAGATGTAGCTGGAGCAGCAGCCGTCGTTGGTCAGGGTGCAGTTGATCTCGCAGCGCTGGCAGCCCACGCAGCGGTCAGCGTTCACCACCAGCAGGCCCTGGGGAAACGCCCATACCCGAACCTTGTCCTCCGCCAGGGCGTCGGCGGTCACGCCCAGCGCAGAGAGCATCGCGCCGGACATGGCCACGCCGGCAAGGCTCTTGCCTGAGAGCTTGAGGAACTGGCGGCGCGTATAGTCCTTGTCAAGGAAACGCTTTTTGTCAGACATGAAGACCCCTCCTTATCCTTATGTAACACGAATACGTGCGCCGGGAAAAAATGAAGAGTACCGCAACAAGGGGAAAACGACACGCGTCCGTTCCCTGCTGCAGTACTCCTTCGCATAAGGCAGGCGCCGCAGTTGCCCACGACACCCATTGGCCGCATGAGCCCGGAGGGTTCTGGCGGCTTGGAGCATTTTCTTCATTGAATCCCGCAGCCTTTCGGCCGCCTCTATTTTATTCCCACGCACCCTCCGGTGTCAAGAATTTTTTTGCCGGATGGCGAAAAATGTTGGCCTTTACATTCGCGCCGCCTTCGCTTATAATAAGGGCGATTCAGTCAGAGGGGGGGAAGCGTTTGTTCAATATCGGCGCATCTGAACTGATCCTGCTCCTTTTGATTGCCTTTATCGTGGTCGGGCCGAAGGATCTGCCCAAGGTGGCCCGGTCGCTGGGAAAAGCGGTTCGATCCATTCGCGGCATGGTGGCCGAGGTCAAGCGCGAGGCCGGGCTGGACGAGCTGGAGGGCGAGATGAAGGACGTGCAGCACGAGGTGCAAAGCACCCTCAAGGGCGCGGATGTGCGCTCTGACCTGCGCAAGGCCGAACGGGAAATCGACCGGGAGGTTTCCTCTGTCAAAAAGGAACTGAACTTCAAGGACTTCAAGAATACGCATCAGGCGGGAGGTAAAAAGCAATGAGACTGGGAACGATGGAAATTCTGCTGATTGTGGTGCTGGCGCTGGTGGTCTTTGGCGGCAGCAAGATCGCCGGGGTGGGCAAGGCCCTGGGCCAGAGCATCCGCGAGTTCAAGAAGGAAGTCAAGGATGACGACGAGAAGAAGGCCGGCGAGGCGGAGAACGCTGAGAAGGCCGACGGAGACGCCAAGAAGGAATAACCCTTCATACGCGCTGCGGCATGCAGCCATTCAGGGTCGCAAGGGCCTCTGAGGGAGGAGGTGTGGTTTGCCATGGGCTTCTTTGGGAAAAAGAAGCAGGAGGACGGACAGACGCATGACGATCAGGTAAAATCGTCCACGCAGCCACTGATCAGCCATCTGATGGCGCTGCGCAAACTGCTGGTGGCCTGTGCGATTGCAATACTGGCAGGCTTTGTTGTATCATTTTATCTGCTGTGCAACCCGCTGATGGATTTCATCACCGCACCCATCTCATCCAGGGGCATTACCCTCATCTATACCGCCGTCAGCGAAGCCATGACCACCAAGCTGAAGGTGTCCCTCATCAGCGGCATTGTGGTGGTCAGCCCGTTCATCTTCTATCAGATATGGTCGTTCATCAAGCCCGCCCTGTATGAGAACGAGATCCGCACGTTTCGAGTGTTGTTCTTTCTGGGGCTGTTCATGTTCCTGCTGGGCGTGGTGTTCTGCTATCGGTATGTGTATGAACTGGCGCTGAACTTCTTTATCATCGCAGGGGAGGATCTGGCCACGCCCATGCTGTCCATCGACAAGTATGTGGGCTTCCTGTTCTCCTTTGTGCTGCCCTTCGGCGTGGTGTTTGAACTGCCCATCGCCGTGTATATGGGCACGCGCATGGGATGGGTGGATTATGCCAGGCTGAGCCACTATCGCAAGTATGTGTTCTTCGGCATCTTCGTGCTGGCTGCCATTCTCACCCCGCCGGACGTGGTGTCGCAGATTATGCTGGGTGTGCCGATCTACATCCTCTATGAGGTGGGCGTGCTGGTATCCCGCTTCACCAAAAACCGCCGTGAGGCGGTGGATGCCTGACGGGTGCAGCGGAGCGCGGAAAGGCCCCTTCCGCGGATGGCGCAGGCAGACAAGAAGACAGCTGTTTCAAGCGGCTATGTCCTGGAAAAAAGCTTCCGGGCGCATGGCCGCTTTTCCTTTTTGACGCGGGTACCAAAAATTCTGCTGCAGATGCGGCGCATCGTGCAGGAAATCAGCGCAAGCTGACGAAATGGATTGAAAGATCCTATCTTATAATAACCCAGACGTTTTCCCACGATATCAAATTTTGAGGTGAGAAGCATGATCCATTATAACGGGGACAAAGCTGTCTTTCATTTGCAGGGCCCGACGTACAGCTGCCTGCTGGGTGTGCGGGACGGTGTGCTGATGCAGTGGTACTGGGGCGGAAAACTGCCTGATGACGCGGTGGAAGGGCTGCTGGAATGCCCTGGCGAGGGCGCGTCCTTCGACTCGGCCTTCAGCCGCCAGCCCCTGGCGGTTCCCACCCAGGAGAAGGGCTACATGGGCCAGCGCGCCATCAGCGTACGCAATGCTGCGGGGGACGATGTGCTGAGCCTGCGCTATCAGGGACATCGAATTTTCCCGGGAAAGAAGCCCCTGCAGGGCCTGCCCTCCTCCTATGTGGAGCAGGAGGGCGAGGCCGATACCCTCGAGATTGACCTGAAGGACGCGCTGACCGGTGTGGCGGTGACCCTCCGCTATACCGTGTACGCGGACTATGACGTGCTGGCCCGCAGCATGACCGTGACCAACGAGGGCAGTGAGCCCTTCGAGCTGACCGACGCGCAGTCTGCTATGCGTCTGCCTGCGGGGCGGTACGAGCTTTTGCACCTGAAGGGCGCATGGGCCCGGGAGCGGCAGGCGCGGCGCGTGCCCATGGGGGAGGGCAGCTTTGCGGTGAAGAGCCGCCGTGGCGCCTCCGGCCATGAAAACAGCCCCTTCCTGGCGGTGCTGGCGCCGCATACAACGGAGAACCAGGGCGAGGTATACGCCATGACCCATGTGTATTCCGGCAGCTTCAGTGCCGGGGTGGATGTGGGCATTGATGGCGCTCCTGTGATGATGATCGGCCTGTGCGGCGATGTGTTCAGCTGGCGCATGGCCCCGGGAGAAACCTTCCAGTGCCCGGAGGCACTGTTTGTCTATGCGCCGGACGGCCTGAACGGCCTTTCCCACCGCATGCATCCCTTTGTTCGCCAGCGCATCTGCCGCGGGCAGTGGCGCGACCAGCCCCGTCCCATCCTGATCAACAACTGGGAAGCCACCTACTTCGACTTTTCCTTCGACAAGCTGCTGGCCATCGCAAAGCGCGGGGCGGAAATCGGCTGCGAGCTGTTTGTGCTGGACGACGGCTGGTTTGGCAAGCGGGACATTGACAACTGCTCCCTGGGCGACTGGGTGGTCAATGAGAAGAAGATAGGCGGCAGCCTGCGCCACCTGGCGGAGAGCATCCAGGAGCTGGGCATGCGCTTCGGGCTGTGGTTCGAGCCGGAAATGGTATCCCCCGACAGCGATCTGTACCGCGCGCATCCGGACTGGTGCCTGCATGTGAACGGGCGGGAGCGCACCGAGGCCCGCCATCAGCTGATCCTTGACATGGGCCGCCGGGAGGTGCAGGATTATGTGCTGGAAAGCGTATCCGCCGTGCTGCGCTCTGCGCCCATCAGCTATGTCAAATGGGATATGAACCGCAACATGATGGAGGGCTTCAGTGCGGCGCTGCCCCCCGAACGGCGCATGGAAAGCCAGCACCGCTACATGCTGGGACTATACCGCGTGCTGGAGGAAATCACCTCCGCCTTCCCCGAGGTACTGTTTGAAAGCTGCTCCGGCGGCGGCGGCAGATTTGACTGCGGCATGCTGTGCTACATGCCCCAGACCTGGACCAGCGACGATACCGACGCCTGCGAGCGCACCCGCATCCAGTACGGCACCTCCCTCATCTATCCCTGCAGCACTATGGGCGCCCATGTCAGCGCCGTGCCCAACCATCAGACGGGCCGCATCACGCCCTTCCACACCCGCTGCAATGTGGCTATGGGCGGGAATTTCGGCTTCGAGCTGGATCTGAGCCGCCTGTCTGACGAGGATCTGGCGGAGGCGAAAAATGCTGTGGCCATGGTGAAGGCGCTGCGCGCCACCATGCAGCAGGGCGAATATACCCGTCTGCTGAATCCCTTTGAAAGCGACGGACGGGCGGCCTGGCAGTTCACGGACGAAAGCCGGGCGGTTGTGTGCATGTACGCTCCGCAGCAGCAGCCCAATCCCCAGCCCCACCGGGTGCGCCTTGCCGGGCTGGACGCCGCGGCAACCTATGCGGACGCAGCCCATGGCATCACTGCCAGCGGCGCCGCGCTGATGAACCTGGGACTGATTTTCCCGGAAGGCCGCGGCGACCATGACAGCTGGGTGTATGTGCTGGAAAAGGTCAGTAAGAGCTGAAAACCGATCATGCAAAAGGCAAACGGGCCCTTCGGCAGACATGCCGCAGGGCCCGAAGCCTTTCCTGTGCGGGGGAGGAGGACGGTCAGCGCATGAATACATACAGACTGGCGGACAGGAGGATCCGTGAGGGCCGCATGTGGCCTGTGGTGGAGGCCTGTTATTCCAGAACGTGGGAGCACTATGATATGCCACCGCATTATCACAACCGGGCGGAGATCATGTATGTGCTCAGGGGCGAATGCCTGGTGCACCTGTTTGAGTACACTTCGGATGCCAACGGCCAGCGGATTCAGATTACGGGGCGGCGGACGGAGCGGATGAGCCCCGGAGAATTCATGCTGCTGGATCAGGAAACGCTTCATGCCCTGGAGGTGCCGGAAAGCACCTATATGCTCAACGCGGAATTCCGCGTGCAGGAGGATTCGGAGGGCTTGATGTCCATGGCCGCGCTGGCCCGCACATCGCCCGAGGTGTCCGATGTGCTGGATCGGATGCAGCCCATGCTGCGCAGCACGGACGAGTCGGGCATTGTGCTGCACGCGCTGGAGCAGGTGGTGGAGGAATTTTCCCGGTCGGGCACGCCCAACAGGGCCCTGGCGGACATGCTCATGGGCGAATTGCTGCTCCGTGTATCCGGGCTGCTTCAAAGCTCCTTCATCAAGGACAATGTGCAGACCTATGTGCAGAAGGCCATGACCTATATCGACACCAACCTTTTCACCGAACTGCGGGTCAGCGATATTGCGGAGGCCGTGAATATCGCCCTGGCGTATCTGCAGCGCATTTTCAAGCAGACCCTCGGCATGACGATTGTGGAATACATCAACCGGCAGCGCATTGAACAGAGCAAGCGGCTGCTGATGTTTACCGATGATCCGATTGTGGATGTGGCCATTGCATCGGGGTTCAATTCCAGGCAGCATTTTTTTCGGGTGTTCAGCGCTCTGGTGGGCATGTCGCCCCAGCAGTTCCGCCACGAGCATGGGGACAGGAGGGTGCAGCAGCTGTTCCTTTTCGACCAGGCCAGCGACCATTCCTACGATAATGAAGGCAACAGAAAATGACCCGCCGGATCTGAAAAATAGTCCAATTCCTGCAAAAAGCCGAGAAAATATATCATAATAAGTGACACGCTTGTTGGCAAATGATATAATGTGTAACACATTTGCCAATTTATTATGCTATACTCTGAATGAATCAACCGAAGTGCTAACTTCGGATATTACATATTCGTTTATGATCCTATTCTTATGATGACCGTTATGGTAATCCCGAAAGCATACAATGAAAGGCCGCTTTGCACGAGACATGGATGCAGGCGTTAGGTTTCTTTTTCCCATTTTGGCGGATAGCGGCATTCCAGACAGAATTTTTACGATGATCAACCGGCGCGAAACGCTGCACGGCGCGCGCTGCATTGTCGACGCTGCGCGCCAGGCGGGCCAAAGGCCTTTGAAAGCGGCACTGAGAGAAAATCAACCGAGGGGAGGACATGGGTATGTTGATTGATCTGCATGAAGGAAAGCTGCACATCCGTTTCCGCGTCAACGAGGATAGCACGGTGGAGCTGGTCAACTTCTCTGCCCTTGAGAATACGGCCGATCTGCCGTACCGGGGGGCGCAGCCGGAGGCGGGGGTTTTCGGCATCTTCAAGCCCAACCAGTTTCTGGCGGCCCATGTGACGGGCGAGTGCGCCACGGGCTTTCACGCGGGCAAGCATGACAGCGGCAGCGTATCGGGACAGTGGCTGTATGCGGGACACACCCTTGCGGAAAACGACCTGGGCACCCTGCTGACCCTGTCCGTGACGGCGCCGGACGGCCTGTGCGCGGACTACTGCCTGCAGACCTTCCGCAGCCTGTCCGTTGTCAGAACGTGGAGCACCCTGACCAACCGGTCTGAGGGGGATATCGGGCTGGAATATGTGTCCTCCTTTATGTACAACGGTGTGGGCAAGAACCGCACGTCGGACAGCTATGACGCGCTGGAATTCTACATTCCCCACAACGGCTGGGCCAACGAGGCCCAGTGGCAGCGCGCCGACGCGGTGGATCTGGGACTGTCCCACATGCCCTACCGGGGTTACAGCCTGCCCGACAAGGGAAACAGCCGCTTCCACTATGGCAGCATCGACTCCTGGTCCAGCAGCGAATATCTGCCCATGGGCATCGTGCGTGACCCGGAAAGCGGCGAGGTGTGGTTCTTCCAGGTGGAGCACTCCGGCGCGTGGGAGATCGAGTACGGCATGGCCGACGGGCGGAACCTCTACATCTGCCTGATGGGTCCGAACAACGAGAGCGCCTGGTGGAAAAACCTCAGGCCCGGAGAGAGCTTCACCACCGTGCCCGCCGCCTTTGGCGCGGACGTGGGCGGCATTGACGAGGCCATCGGCCAGCTGACGCGCTATCGCCGCCTGATCCGCCGGCCAAACCCCGATGACGAGCACTGCTATGTGGTGTTCAACGACTACATGAACTGCCTCTTCGGTGATCCCACCGAGGAGAAGGAGAAGATGATTATCGACCGCGCCGCCGCGCTGGGCTGCGAATATTACTGCCTGGACTGCGGCTGGTACGACAGCGGCGTATGGTGGGACAAGGTGGGCGAGTGGAAGGAAAGCCCCGAACGCTTCCCCAACGGGCTGAAAGCTGTGTACGACTATGCCAGGAGCAAGGGCCTGCGCATGGGCATGTGGCTGGAAATCGAGGTCATGGGCACCGAATGCGAGCTGCCCCGGCACCTGCCGGACGACTGGTTCATCTGCACCCATGGAAAGCGCCGCATTGAAAACAAGCGGTATCTGCTGGACTTCCGCAACCCCGAGGTGCGTAAGTATTGTATGGGTGTGATTGACCGTCTGGTGGCGGACTACGGCTGCGAATATTTCAAGATTGACTACAACGTCACCACCGGCCCCGGCAGCGACCTGAACAGCGACAGCACCGGCGATGCCATGCTGGAGCACTACCGCGCGCTGTACGGCTGGATCCGCGAGGTGTATGAGAAGCATCCCAATCTGGTGATCGAAAACTGCGGTTCCGGCGCCCAGCGCATGGATTACGGCATTCTGGCGCTGCATTCCCTGCAGTCCACCTCTGACCAGACGGACTATGTGTCCAATGCGTACATCGCCGCCAACGTGGCCAGCGCCGTGACCCCGGAGCAGGCCGGCATGTGGGTGTTCCCTTACGAGGACGAGCGGGAGCATGTGATTTTCAACATGGTTAACGGTATTCTGCTCAGGCCCTACGTCAGCGGCATTGTGTGGAACATGTCCGATGCCAGCATGGCCACGCTGCGGGAGGGCATTGCGGTTTACAAGTCCCTACGGGGCGAGCTGAAGGACATGGTGTCCTTCTTCCCCCTGGGCTTCGGCCGGGTGAACGACCGTCAGCTTGCCTATGGCGTGCGGGGGGCGGACAAGGCATATCTGGCCGTGTTCACCATCGACAGCGATCATGCGGAAATACCGCTGGAAAAGCTGGGCGTCATCCGCGACATGAAGGTGATCTATCCCGATACGGAGGACTGCGCGTATTCCCTGGAGGGCGGCCTGCTCAAGGTCAGCATGCCGGGGAAAACCTGCGCGCGTCTGTTTGAAATCCATCTTGGATGATGGAAACACCATGGGGTCGTTTGGCGCATGACATGCGTCCAAATAAATAAAAAATAGTATTGATACTAG
>CAMDVP010000075.1 GCA_945877525.1 uncultured Clostridia bacterium
ACTGCCTGCTGGCCGGAACGCTTGCAGACGCCCTCATCGAGCTGGATCATGACGTGGACGAGGCGCAGACGCGTCTTGCCCAGATTCGCTCTGCCCTCACCACTACCCTGGCGCTGTTGGATTCCCTGGAAGAAAACGGCGCCAGCGACAGCGACGGCGTGCTGGCCACAACGTTCTCCCTCCTTCGGGAAATGGACAGCGGCATACAGGCGCTGGATCAGGGTATTGGCGATTTGCAGACGGGCTTTGCCCAGCTGAACGGCGGCATCATTAGCGTAGACACAGGCGTGAGTCAGCTGGCTGAGGGGGCAGATACCCTGCTTGATGGCACACAGTCCCTGGCCTCCGGCGCAGGCTCGCTGAATTCCGGCATGAACGAGCTGAGCGAAGGCACCAGTGACATCGATACCAGGGTGGAGGAGCAAATCGACGACGCCGTTTCCGCCATCACGGGCGGCGATTATGAGCCTGTTTCCTTCATGGATGAGCGGAACAGCGTGGATCTGGTGCAGTTTGTCATCCGCATTCCCGGCATCAGGGAAGCCGAGTCCGCAGTGGAAGCCGCCGCGGAGGATGAGGACGAAGGCTTTCTTGACAAACTGCTGAATCTTTTCCGCTGACAGGAGGCAATGCACCATGCGGCAAAAAACACGTCAATGTCTGCTTCTCGCCTTGCTGGCGTCGCTGTGCCTGTGCCTGTCCGGCTGCGAGGACGAGGATGAGCGGGTTCGTCAGGCACTGATCGACATGGGTTATATGGCCCCGACCGCCACCCCGGAGCCCACCGCGTCCCCGACTCCCGAGATGGAAATTCACCTTACCACGCCCGCTCCCGGCGAGGAGGCTCAGGCGGCCCCGGATCATCCCGGGCATGCAGAGCCGCAGCCCGCCGCCCCTGAAGAGGTATTGCAGGACATCCGCGACAGGCTGGAGAATGGGAGGGAGCAGCCCTCCAGGGACGGCGCAGCGGACGAGGCTAATGGCAGCAATCAGGACAAGCTGATTACGCCCACCAACATCGACTGATTTTTCCCCGGACGGCGACAAAATGCCGCCCGGGGCTTGTCATTCCCCCCTGCGGGGCGTATAATGAACGTTACCGCTCCCGTGATGGAAATCCGCACTGCCATGCATGGAAGCGCGCCCGGACATCGTTGTATCCTCAGCCAAAGAAACGAAGGGGGTTTTCATATGACCATCAGCCCGACCATCCGCTACGCGGGCGTGAACGACCACGCCATCGACCTGTTTGAGGGGCAGTATGCCGTGCCCCACGGCATGGCGTACAATTCCTATGTGATTCTGGATGAAAAGGCCGCCGTGATGGACACGGTGGACGCACGCTTCACCCACCAGTGGCTGGACAACGTGCAGCGCGCCCTGGACGGCCGCCAGCCGGATTATCTCATTGTGCAGCACATGGAGCCCGACCATTCCGCCAACATCGACACCTTCATGAAGCTGTATCCCGAGGCGACCATCGTGTCCTCCGCCAAGGCCTTTGCCATGATGCTCAGCTTCTTCGGCACCGACTATGCCGACCGCCGCGTGGTGGTGAAGGACGGCGACACCCTCACCCTGGGAGCGCACACCCTGACCTTTGTGGGCGCGCCCATGGTACACTGGCCCGAGGTCATGGTAACCTATGATGCGCTGGACAAGGTGCTATTTTCCGCCGACGGCTTCGGCAAGTTCGGCGCGCTGGACACGGACGAGCCCTGGGAAGACGAGGCACGGCGCTACTACATCGGCATCGTGGGCAAGTATGGCGCGCAGGTGCAGGCCCTGCTGAAAAAGGCCGCCGCGCTGGACATCGCCGCCATCTGTCCCCTGCACGGCCCCGTGCTGAGCGGCGACCTGTCCCGCTACATCAGCCTGTATCAGACCTGGTCCTCCTACGGGGTGGAAAGCGACGGTATCGTCATTGCCTACACCTCCGTGTACGGCCACACCCGTCAGGCGGTGGAGCTGCTGGCGGAGAAGCTGAGTGCCAAGGGCTGCCCGAAGGTCGTTGTGCACGACCTGGCCCGGTGCGACATGTCCGCCGCCGTGGCCGACGCCTTCCGCTACGGCCGCCTGGTGCTGGCCACCACCACCTACAACGCAGACGTGTTCCCCTTTATGCGCTCCTTCATCGAGCATCTCACCGAGCGCGGCTTCCAGGGCCGCACCGTGGCCCTGATGGAAAACGGCAGCTGGGCGCCGCAAGCCGCCAAGGTGATGCAAAAGCTCCTGGAGGGCTGCAAAAATCTGCTCTTCGCCGAGCCTGTGGTTCACCTGAAGTCCGCCCTTTCGGAGGACAGCCGCGCGCAGATCGACCAGCTGGCAGGCGAGCTGTGCAAGGACTACATCGCCCAGCACAGTGAAACCGCCGACAAAAACGACCTGACCGCCCTGTTCAAGATCGGTTACGGCCTGTATGTGGTCACCTCCAACGATGGCAAGCGCGACAACGGCCTGATCGTCAACACCGTGACCCAGGTGACCAATACCCCCAACCGCATCGCCGTAACCATCAACAAGCAGAACTATTCCCACCACGTCATCCGCCAGACCGGCGTGATGAATATCAACTGCCTGTCCGTGGACGCGCCCTTCAGCGTGTTCCAGCGCTTCGGCTTCCAGAGCGGGCGCAGCGTGGACAAGTTTGCCGGGGAAACGGTGCTGCGCTCCGACAACGGGCTGGTGTTCCTTGGCCGGTATATTAACGCCATGATGTCCCTGAAGGTGGAGCAGTATGTGGATCTGGACACCCACGGCATGTTCATCTGCACGGTGACCGAGGCCCGGGTGCTGTCCAACCTGGACACCATGACCTACACCTATTATCAGCAGAACGTGAAGCCCAAGCCCCAGCCCCAGGGCCGCAAGGGCTTTGTGTGCAAGGTGTGCGGCTATATCTACGAGGGCGACACCCTGCCGGACGACTTCATCTGCCCCCTGTGCAAGCACGGCGCGGCCGATTTCGAGCCCATTGGATAAGTCACCCCGGACAAGTCAAAGGCCGCCGTTCCCTTTCCGGAACGGCGGCCTTGTTCATTGTACCCGGACAGCCATCACCACAAACCGCTCCGGCTTTCCGCCGCCGTTGCAGGTGGAAAGGGTCAGCAGCTGGCTGTTCACTGCCGGCTCGGCCTCGGGATTCATGAACAGCGCATGCCGCGCCACATAGTCCAGCAGGGCTTCCAGCTGCTCCCGGTCCGAGGTCAGCTGCACCCGGTAGCACAGCATGCTCTCCGCCTCCATGCTGCCCTCCAGCTTGACCACAAAGGCGGCATATACCCGGTATACCCGCCTCTCCTCCAGCGTGTCGAAGGAAATCAGCGGGTGCGCCGCACGGTATTCCTCCTCCCTGTATCGGTGCAGCGAACCGAACATCCGCTGGCTGCGCATGTTATGCCCATAGATGATCAGGTTGTCGGATGGGGCGACCGGATCGCACCGGCCATCCAGGAAGGGAATACCCTCCAGGGTGCGGTTTTTGTCAAAATCACGGTACAGGTAGTATTGCGGCTGCTCCGGCGTGTGCATCACGGGATAATCCACCGGCGTGTCCGCAATACTGATCCACCCTGCCATGTCCGGGTTTTCCCCCGCAAGCCTGCGGTAATACGCCTGCAGCGGATCCGCAGGGGGCGCTTCTGTGGAAACGGGCGGGAGAGCCGCTGCCATTTCGGCACTTTCCCGCGGCATGGCTACAGGAGCCACAGTGGGAGCCTGCGCAGAGGGCTGCGTTTCCTCTTCTGCAGGATTGCCCGCATCGGGTAGACCGGGTGTGGCCGAACGCTCCCCGGCTGCAGGTGAAGGCCCAGGTGTCGCGCTGCATCGCCGCTGCGCCACCTGGGCAGCCATCTCGTCCGTGCGCGCGTCGGTGCGCCAGGTCGTATAGCCATATGCGCCCACATACGCCAGCGCCGCTGCAAGCCCCAGCAGCAGCATCACCGTTACTGCGCGGAGCAGGAGCTTTTTCCCCACACCATGCACCTCCTTCTCGTTTTTTTGATTATATCACAGCATTCCCGCTCTATTCAACGCGGTTTTCGCTTCCGTTTCGACATTTTCTGTCATATACACCCATTTTTTTGTCCCCAAGATTGCTTTTTCCAAATATCTATACTATAATATGCATGCAAATGAGTACCCTTCGGACATGTCCGTTTCCACCTAATTAGCCGGATATTTTGTCGCGAATTGTCATATTCTGCCAACGCGTTTGGCGCTTTGAGGAGGCACCTTCCATGCATCGGAACAAGATTGTTTCCCTGCTGCTGGCCCTGCTGATGCTCCTTTCTCCGCTCAGTGATACCCTGCTTGCCGCAGCGCAGGCCGAGAGCGCCGGCGTCGGCACGCCCAGCGACCTGCCGCCCGCTGCCACCGCCGCACCGGAGGACAATTCCCCTTCCTTTCAGGCTGGCCTTGCCCGTCTTAACAGGGGGACGCGCATCTATCCCTATGAGGGGCTGAACGGGAAGTCGCTTCTGCTGGAAGAGGATGCCGTGGTTTACGCGCAGTCCCTCAGCGAAAGCGGCGATGCCGTGAAAATTGCCTATGCCCTGGAAGCGGACATCTGCTCCGGCTGGGTGCGATCTTCCGCTCTGTCGCGTATGACAGACAGCGAGGCCTCCGCCTATGCCGCCAGCTCCAAGGAAAACGCCGTCAGCTGGCATGGCTGGCAGCTTGTGCCCGTGGTTCCCAAGGATACGGCTACTGAAGCACCCACGGAGGAGCCCACTCCCACGGCCACTGAAGCGCCCACAGAGGAACCCACCCCCACGGCTACCGAAGCGCCCACAGAGGAACCCACCCCCACGGCTACCGAAGCGCCCACTCCGGAAGTCCCAGAGGAGCAGGCCGCAGCCGTAACGCTGACCATGCGGAGAGGCATCGTCTTCACGCTGCAGCGGGAAGCGGATCAGCCCATGCAGAAAACCCTCCGTGTTACCGTGGAATGGGTGGATGACGGCGTCGCCCACACGAACAACCTGACCCTTGAGGCATACGCGGACGGGGTTGGTTGGGAGCCTGTCAGTGGAGACAGCGTGTCCATTTTGCCCAATCCCGACGCATCCTTTACCGGCAAGCAGATGTATACCTACACGGTGAACGCGGGTGTGCGCTACCGGCTGACCGCCCCCAATGTGGATGGCTATGAACTGACCGCGGATGTGGATGAGGATCCCACTCTGTCTGCTTCCTTCCGTTATATCAGCCAGACCAGCCTGACTGCCACGGTCACCTGGGTTGGGGACAGTACCCTCCATGGCGAAAGCAACGACGCAAAGCTGTCCGTCTATGACGGGAATGGCCGTCCTGTTACGGACGCACAGATAGTCATTGCCTCCTCCGGCCATGTGCAAACCTACACCCTCACCGGTCTGAACCCCGACAGGCTGAGTCAATACAGCATCAAGCTCACCCCGCCGGCCAGCTATGAAAACATCACCTCCACCGAGGATATTGCCAGGCGGAGCTTCACCCTGCTGAACACAGCGGAAACAGCCACTGTCACCGCCAGCGTGGAATGGTGGGACGGACATGCCGTCAACCGTCCGTCCGTCGCGCCGCAGCTGCAGGTTCTGCAGGGCGGCGAATGGGTCAATATTGAAGCGCCCTTCACCCGTTCCCGCTCCGTCACCAATGATCAAACGGAATATGAGTTCCTCGGCCTGCCCAAAGACGCTGTATACCGCGTGGTTATCCCCGATATTCCCGAAGCATATGTCCATGACGAAAGCGGCGCGGAAGGCTCGGGCCATCATTTTCTCATCAGAAAGGCGGATTTCGCCTTTGAAAAGCAATGGCGCGATTATTCCGCCATACCCTCCTCCTATATTTCCAAGGAGAATTGGGTCAGCCTTCTGACGCTTCACAGCGACGCGGGTACGACTGCCGACCTGACCTACAACGGCAATCTGCTGATTCAGGATGAGGCCGCCACCGGCATTGACGACTGGAAGGTGCAGATCACGGGACTTCCGGGATTCTCCGGGCCCGACAGGGAAATCACCTACTACGTCACCGAACAGAACCGTTCCTACTCCGGCATGGCCGGCGACAGTTACGAGCTGTCCCTGGTCAACTACGGCAACCATGCCGCCCAGTCCGACGCCATCTACGACGGCGGTCTGTCCATCAGTACCCTGACGGGCTCCACCACATTCACCTTCACCAAGAACTGGATCGACGGCGTCGACGCTTCCGCCCGTCCCGCCGTCACCCTCTACCTGTATCGTTTCCCCATCAACAACGGCAGCTTTGCAGAATCCGCCCCTGTGCAGGGCATGGACAACATGCAGCTGCCCACCGGCGCCTCCGGCACGTTTGTCTATGCCAATGCGGAAAATCAGACCGCTCTGCCCAAGTATGATGAAAACGGCGCGCTGTATGTCTATTTCATCCTGGAGCGCATGGACAACGCCGGGGATTACATCACGGTGGTTTACAATGATAATGCCGCCTTCTGGAACACCCTCGGCCAAACCGCCAGTCATCACACAGGTGAAACCGTCGAAGGCTTCAGAAGCGAGAACGCGCAGGCGTTGAATCGCTATGTACTTGACGGCGGCACCCTGGAAAACCGCATGCAGCAGAGCATCAGCGTGCCCTACTCCAAGGAATGGATCGCCAAGTCCGTCCAGGGCTTCCAGAGCGACATCACCGTGACCCTCGAGCGCATCGCGGCAGGCTCTGCGGATTGGGAACCGGTGACGGACGGCGAAGGCAACCCTGTCACCCAGATTCTGTCCGGCTTCAAGGCTGAGCTGATGACCCGCACCTCCGGCTTTGACAATCTGCCCAAGTACGACGGGAAGGGCAATGAATACACCTATCGCGTGCGCGAAACCGCCGTCACCGTCAATGGGCAGGAAGCCGTCATGAGTGCGGACGGCAGCTATTTCACCGTCGACGGCTATGAATTCACAGTGGATTATCACGATGCCGACAACCGCATTACCAACACCCTGGTGGGCGACACGGAGTTCCAGATCAGAAAGGTATGGAATCCGGAGGTGCCGGAAGGAGAAACCGCCAGCATCATTGTTCGCCTATACCGAAACGGCATGCCCTTTGTGCCGGAGCAGCGCATGCTTCCCGCCGGCGCTGCCCTGAATGCGGACGGCACCCTGACCCTGACAGGCGCCGGTACATCCGATTCCTGGCTGCTGACGCATCTGCCCAAATACAGCGACACTGGCGCGCAGTATACCTACACCTGCACGGAGGAGGCCTGTGTCCCCGACGACTATGTGCTCAATGACCACCATTACACCTCGGAGGAGTTGTCCATCATCCTGGATAACGGCACGGAGGTTACCCACAGCGTGGTCACCAGCGTGTTCACCAACACCCTTGCAGGCGACGGGTATTCCCTGTCCTTTGAGATGCAGAAGCGGTGGCTGGATGACAATGACCTGCTCCACCGCGGCGACGTCACGGTACAGCTGTACTATATCACACAGCGCGGCGACGACAATCAGATTCTTGATTATGAGCCGGTTGCAAACTGCGCTGCTGTGTTGAGCGATGCAAACCAGTGGTATGCGCTGATACGCTATGCCCCGGGCAGCGAATACAGCGCGGACAATCCCGCCTGGAATGTCGGCAACTACTTCCTGCGGGAGGTTTCCATCGCCGACAGCGGCGCGGAGAGCGGCCAGACCCCGGTGCACTATAAGGGGGCATCCCTGTCCGGCGAGTGCATGACCACCGAGCATGTGTACAGCGTCACCCATGACTATACCTGCAAGGGCAGCCTGGCGGCCTCTGTCACCGTCACCAATCTCCGCCAGGGCACAGTCGATATTGAGGTCTCCAAAGCCTGGAACCTTGGCGGCCTGACCCGGTTGGACGAAAGCTCCGACGGGCTGACCGCCCAGTTCACCGTGCTCCAAAATGGCGAAGCCTATGGCAGCCCCCATGCGCTTTCCTATCCATCCACAATCCTGAGGATCAAGGGCTTGCCCAAATACGACGAGTCCGGCGTATTGTACACCTACGCCCTGCAGGAAAGCGGGCTGAACGACCTTTCCTTTGTGGATGGCGTGATCGAATGGAACGACTCCCGGCTGATTTCCTCCGGCGTCATCAACGAGTATGTGGTGGGCGAGCATCATACCAACGATCGGATGTATGCGCAGTTCACCAACAGCCGCGAGGCCGCCGCCACCATTGTGGTCAACAAGGTTTGGCATGACGATGGCACAGCGGAAACCGTTGCCGACCGTCCTGATATCGTGCTGTCCCTGTACCGGCAGAGCGTAGACGAAAGCGGCAATCCGCTGACAAACGCCCAGGGCCGGGAAATTGCGCCCGCGCTGGTCATGGTGGACCGCCTGTGGGACACCCGGATCAACAGCTGGTACTGGCAATGCTCCTTCGGCGAGCAGCCCCTCTACGATGCGCAGGGCTACCGCTACCGCTATACCGTCCGGGAGCGCATTATCCAGGCCTCCCCTGCCCGGTATCAGGTCAGCTATTATGTTCCCAGTGAAACGGCGCATGAAATGCCGGCAAGCAGCCCGGAATTCAGCAACGCCTGGAGTGTGTTCGCTCCCACAGGCGAAAGCACCGGCTATACCCTGGCCGGCCCTCAGGGTACGCAGGGCACCATCATCAATACCCGGGTGGGCACCATCTCCTACAGCGGACGCAAGGTGTGGAGCAGCCTGCCCGCCTGGTTCCGCTATTCCGATTTGCCGGACATCACCATCCGCCTGTATCAGCATGACGCACTGAACGCCGATCCCGATGACAAGGGCGTTTGGTATAACGGCCAGGAGGTGACGCTCTCCGCCGGTTCCACCGCCTTCCGCTTTGATCATCTTCCCCGGTTCAACGAATATGGCTATGAGGCATACAGCTATCAGGCCAGGGAGTTTTCACGGGATGACAGCGGCAGCCTGGTGGAAGGCGCGCCGGCAGGATATGTCGTGACTTATGGTTCGGACGGCGAGATCAACAACTGCTATACGGGTACGTCCTTTGTTGAAATCAGCGCCCGGAAATCCTGGAACTGGGACAATCTTCTGTCTCAGGAGACCACCTATCCTGCAGTCAGGCTGACGCTGTATCAGTGCTTCCATTACGAAACCTACAACCTCCGTCAGGCCGTCAGCTCCGTGACGCTGCAGGGCGGCAGCATTCCCGACGGGAAACGCCTGGTTACAGACCCTGTGGTATTCACAAGCACGGACTACCCCGATGGCTTCCCGCTGATTGTCCCCATGGGCGACGGCAAGCTGTGCTATACATATGAGATAGAGGAAACCCTTGCGAACGGCACACGCATCGGCGGCTATCAGGTCAGCATCGCTTCTGATGCACAATCCGTGCCGGGCGAGATTCACTTCACCGTATCCAACACCTATGAGCCTGAGCTGGAGGAGCTGAAGGCCTACAAGTACTGGAGCGATCAGTCCGATTTCTATGGCCTGCGCCCGGATTGCAGCCAGAATAGCGATAATGGCATTGTCCAGTTTGCGTTTTACCGCATCAGTGCCGGCAGCGCAAGTCCCGAGGCGCTCACCGACGGCACCATCTCA
Organism: uncultured Clostridia bacterium; assembly: GCA_945877525.1. GTDB lineage: Bacteria > Bacillota > Clostridia > Christensenellales > Aristaeellaceae > UBA11524. The sequence continues at coordinate 9,543 of CAMDVP010000075.1, forward strand.
TGGGCCGTGGATCCCGCCAACGGCAACCGCTGGATTTGCACCTTCACCCCCGGCGAGGCCCTCCATCTCTACGAATGTGATACAAACGGCAACCGCTATACCTACTATGTGGAAGAGACGCTGGCCGATCCCTATGACAAGGTATATCGTGCCACTGACACCAACAAGCGCGACCTGTCTGTCACCAACACGCTGAACACCGTGTCGCTGTCGGTGAGAAAGCAGTGGGAACTGAACGGACGGACGCTTTCCGGCACGCAGGAGGTCAAGGATCAGCTTCTGCCCCTGCTGGAGCTGCTGGGCATCTATCACGAGGATCAGCGCCTGACCTTCCACCTGACCGGCGGAAACGACGCTGCGCAGCGGGCCATTGACGCGGGTGTCGAAGCCGGCCGAATCATCGACACGCTTTCCCTGTCCGTAATCACGCCTTCTCTGTATGCCGATGCGGGCTTCCGTGTCTTTACCAACCTGCCCGCATACGCATCAGACGAAAACGGCACGATTGAGAAAGCTGAATATACCGTCACAGAGACGCTCATAGGCGACCAGGCGGTGGCCCTGAACTTCCGCTCTACCACAGATCTTCTCAACGACGGGGTTCTGTTTACCTTTTCCAACGCCATTCAGGTCACGCCCCTGCACCTGAAAAAGCTTTGGGATGATGAAAACAACCAGGACGGCCTGCGCCCCTATACCATTGATGTGACCATCCAGTCCGAAGCAAACGGCGTGACAGACAGCACCACCTGCACCCTGTCATACGAAACCGGCTGGGAGTACACGCTGTATCTGCCTGTGCTGATCAACGGTCAGACGCCCGCCTATACCGTCACCGAGGTTGCTGTGGATGGCTACGCCGTCACATACAGTCTGGACGATCGGCCCGGCTCCGCTGACCCCATCGTGCTTTCGCCCGACGCAGAGCACACCATTTCCATCACCAACACCCATGCGCCGCAGCGCTTCAGGGTCGGCGTGCAAAAGGAATGGAAGGGCGATGAAAACTATCTTTCTGCTCCCCTTTCCCTTCGTCCGGCCGAGCTCGAAATCAAGCTGCAATACCAGGACGGTTCCGCCTGGAAGGATTATGATCTTCATCTTCCCGATGAAAATCCCCCCATCGCATCCCGGACGCTTGTGGGCAGCGTCTGGCAGGCCGAGTGGCTCAATCTGTATGTCTATAAGCCCAAGAGCGCCTCGGAGGATGTATATTCCTCCACGCTTTTGACCTACCGGCTGGCAGAAACGGCCGCCGATGATTACTGGAGCTACACAGCCAGCTACAGCCCAGCCACCTTTACCGGCAAGGACAAGACGGATTCCTTCCAGGTCGAAGTGACCAATACCCTGAAAACTGTCACCGTCGAGGCTGTGAAAAGCTGGCAGAATGACACTGCCTACAACCTTCCCACCCGCCCCGAAACCATCACGCTGAAGCTGCAATACAGCACTGACCAGGAAAGCTGGTATGATTTTTCCAACAACGCCGTTAATCCCCAGACGATCCAAACGGCTACAAACCGCAATACGCAAACCTGCTCATGGAACAATCTTCCGCTTTATGACGACCAGAGCCGGCTGCTCTACTACAGGATTCAGGAAATCAGTTCTCCTGCCGGCTACACAGTCATTCATGGCAATACCACATACAGCAATACCAATAAAAAGTACTCTTCGGAAATTACCAACAGGCTCGTCACCTTCTCCATTGACGTATCCAAGCAGTGGCTCGACGACAACAACAACCGCTATGCCACCCGGCCCAGTGCGCTGACCTTTACGCTGGAATACACCACGGCTCTGGAAAACGGGGATAGCTGGCAGTCTGTGCTGTCCTCCGCAGGCAAGCCCGTCACCCTCACCCTGAACAGCGCCAACGGCTGGAGCGGCAGCTTGACCAGCCTGCCCGCCTATACCGTCAGCAACGACCTTCTGTACTACCGCGTGGTGGAGCAGAGCCTCGCCAACTATACCCAGGACAGGCAGATCAGCGACAGCATCAGCTACAATGACAGCAGCCGCTCCGTCACCTTCCGGAACACGCTGAAGGTCACCAGCTTCTCCGGTGAAAAGGCATGGCGTGATTTTGAAAACCGCTATACCACCCGCCCGCAGAGCCTGACGGTCACCCTGCAGCGCACCGCGGCCCTCGACCCGACCAGTGCTTCCGCGCAGTGGGAGAACGTTCTG
>CAMDVP010000076.1 GCA_945877525.1 uncultured Clostridia bacterium
GGCGGTTCTGCAGATGTCCCGGCAGTATGGACAACGAGTATGGAACAAGCAGCCTCCCGGTGGGTTAGACGGACTGGGCACATCCCCCGTCAGCGGCTCTGCGTTGTCCGATTTCCCATCAATGCGCGGCATGCTCGCCAGAAGTGCCTGGGTGTACGGATGGGCAGGGCGTGCAAAAACATCCCGGCAGCTGCCCTCCTCCACAACACGGCCCAGATACATCACCAGTACACGGTCCGCAATGTGGCGCACAACACCCAGGTCATGGCTAATAAAGACATACGCCGTACCCAGCTCACGCTGAAGCTGGCGCAGCAGATTGATGATCTTTGCCTGGATCGATACATCCAGCGCCGAAACCGGTTCGTCACAGACAACCACGTCCGGGTGCAGGATCATCGCGCGGGCAATGCCGATGCGCTGACGCTGTCCACCGGAGAACTCATGGGGATAGCGCCCTGCAAAGGACGGGTCAAGCCCCACCTGTGTCATCATCTGAAGTACACGCTCCTCGCGTTCGGTGCGGGTTTTGCACACCTTTGCCACGTCCAGGGGCTCGGCAATGATCTCGCCCACGGTCATGCGAGGGTTCAGGCTGGAATACGGGTCCTGAAAGATCAGCTTGATCCTCTGGCGGGCCTTCTTGAGTGCCTTGCCCTTGAGTGCGCGGAAATTCTGCCCGCAGAGGGTGATGTTCCCGTCCGTCGGTTCGATGAGTCGGACGACGGACTGCATTGTCGTCGTCTTGCCGCAGCCGCTTTCGCCAACGATGCCCAGCACCTCGCCCGCATGCAGCTCAAAGCTCACGTCATCGCATGCGCGCACGACCTGTCCGGCTCCGCCAGAGAAAGCACCGCAGCGCACAGGGTAATACTTTTTCAGGTGTTCAACCTTGAGAACTGTTTCACTCATGTCTTTTCCACTCCCTTGCCGTCTTCATTGCGGAAGCAGCGAACACGATGGGCCGGTGTGCCCAGCAGACCAGGCCGCTCCAGGCGGCAGCGCTCCGTGGCATAGGGGCAGCGGGGCGCAAACAGGCATCCCTTGGGCAGCGCGTTGCGCATCGGCACAGAGCCCTCGATGATGTACAGTTCGCCGTCGCTGTCATTCATACCGGGGATGCAGCGAATCAGTCCCTGTGTGTAGGGGTGCAAGGGGTTTCTGAACAGCTCGTCCACATGGACGTACTCCACCACCTGACCGGCATACATCACCATCACGTCGTCCGCCATCTGCCGGATGACACCCATGTCGTGGGTGATAAAGATGACGCCGGAGCCGAAATCCCGTTTGATGTCGTTGATCAGCCGCAGAATCTGCGCCTGCACGGTCACATCCAACGCCGTCGTCGGTTCGTCACAGATAAGCACAGCGGGATTGTTGCACAGTGCCATGGCAATGACGATGCGCTGGCGCATACCGCCGGAGAGTTCCCCCGGAATCGAATGAAAGACCTTTTCCGGCATCGGGATGCCCACCTGTTCGATCAGATGCAGGGCACGCTTGTCCGCCTCTGCTCGGCTGATGCGCTTGTGCGCCAGAATTGTCTCGGAAATCTGGCGGCCACAGGTCATCAGCGGGTTGAGGCTGGTCATCGGCTCCTGGAAGATCAGTGCGATCTCGCTGCCACGCTTGCCGGCCAACTTCTTTTCAGGCATACCGACCAGCTCTTCACCGCCCAGCTTCACGCTGCCCCCCGTCACACGGCCCGGTGCAGGCACCATCTGCAGGATGCCATTGACCGTCATGCTCTTGCCGCAGCCGCTTTCGCCGACAATACCGATGGTCTTACTCTTTTGGAGGGTGAAGGACACATCATCCACCGTGGGCAACACACCCCGCTCCGTAAAAAAGGCGACGGAAAGATGCTCCACAGACAATACTGTTTCTGACATGATTGGCCTCACTTTCTCAGCTTCGGGTCAAGTGCATCCCGCAGACCATCGCCCAGCATATTGAAGGCGATGACGGTGATGATCATGCAGAATCCCGGGAACAGCGAGTAAAATGGGCTCGTGCGGATGAACATCTTGGATGCGGAAATCATCGCTCCCCAGCTGGCCATCGGGCTGCGCACACCCAGCCCCAGGAAGGACAGACTCGCCTCCGAGAGAATCGCTGAGGGAATCCCCATCGTCACTGTGATGATGAGCGTGGGGATGCAGTTGGGCAGCAGGTGACGCATGATAATGCGCAGACTGCTGCCGCCATCAATGCGGCACGCCTGTACATACTCCTTCTGCTTGAGCTGGAGCACTGTGCCGCGAATCAGGCGTGCTGTTTTGGCCCAGGAGAGCACACCTAGCGCAATGTACAGATTGGCCAGGCCACGCCCCAGTGCGAACATCAGCGCCATCGCCAGCAGCAGGTCTGGCAGACTGGAAAACACCTGAATCATAAAAGAGATCACCGCGTCCACCTTGCCGCCGAAGTAGCCCGCGCACACCCCCATGAAATAGCCGATCACCAGCGCAATGAGCTGGCTGACCAGGCCAACGGACAGGCTGATGCGGCAGCCATAGATACAGCGGGAGAGGATATCGCGCCCCATCTCGTCGCAGCCGAATAAGTGTTCGGGACAAGGAGCCTTGAGCTTGGAGGGCATGTCGATGGCATTCGGGTCATAGGGGGCGATGAAGGGCGCAAGGACAGCGACCAGCGTCAGTAAAATGACGATGATCATACATACCATCGCTACCGGATTCCTTTTGAGTACTCTCCAGCTCTCCTGATAGTAGCCCCGGGAAGCATCCCTGTTTCTCTCGCCCATCACCTGTCACCTCCCAGCCTGATATTCGGATCTACTGCGGCATAGAGTAAATCAACCGCCAGATAGATGAGGACGCACAGCATCGCCACCACCATTACGCCGCCCTGTACCACGGGAATATCGCGCTTGGTGATATTGTCTACCAGCAGGGCCCCCATGCCGGGGATGTTGAAGACCGACTCTGTGAGCATACTGCCCGCAAAGAGCGTCGTCAGATCCGTGCCGACCACCGTGATGATTGGAATCAGCGCATTGCGGAACATATGCACCATCACGGTGCGCCTACGGGACAGGCCCTTTGCCCGTGCGGTGCGGATAAAGTCCTGATTCATGACCTCCAGCATGCTGGTGCGCGTGATGCGGGCAATGCTTGCCGCATAGCGCATACCCAGCGAAAGGCAGGGCAGCAGATAGGCGGCAGGCTTTCCCAGTCCGCTGATGGGGATGGCCTTAAAACGCAGGCCGATGAAAATCTGCAGTACGATGGCTACCCAGAAGCTCGGTGCACTGATGCCTGCCACAGCCAGCGTCATCAGCGTGTGATCAATGGCATTGCCGCGATTGAGGGCTGCGATGATGCCGATGCTCAACCCCAATGCCAGCGCCACGGCGTAAGATACCGCTGCCAGCCTGGCCGTATAGCCGAAGGATGTCACAAGCATGCTGCTGACAGGCTTGTGCTGGAAGTAGCTTTCGCCCATGTTGCCCGTCATAAAGCCGGTGATCCACTCCAGATACTGCTGCACCAGCGGTTTGTCCATCCCCAGGTTATGGCGCACAGTTTCGATGGCCTGTGGATCTGCATTGTCGCCGAGCATGAGCGCCACTGGATCGCCCGGGATGATATTCAGCACGAAAAAAGTGATGATTGAAATGGCGAACAGGATCCCGGCCGCCAACAGAACACGCTTGATGAGGTATTGTTTCATGGCAGTTGTTCTCTCCTCAAGAGGGTGATGTAACGGTTCCTTACTTTTCGCAGGAAAGAAGTTCCGAACGGCTTTGCAGGTTCATGCTGCCCGGTGCACGATATTTGCAATTCTCCACAGGCCAGAAAAAAGGGGGGTACGCCCTATCCGTTCATTCCCTTTGATATCTGCATTCCAACTCAATAGCTTGCCTTGGCCTGCGCATCGATCCCGACGTTCCAGAGGTGGTAAATCAGATTGCCGACCTTCATGTCCGTCACATACGGCTTGGCCAGGAACTGAGACTGGGGATAGTACAGCGGCACGCAGACCATGTCGTCGTGAGAGAGAATCCTGTCCGCCGCCTGATATAGCTCCGTGCGTTTGGTTGCGTCGATCACAATGCGTGCTTCGTCCATCAATGCGTCAAACTCGGCATTGTTGTAATTGACGCTCTTGCCCGCACTGTAGGTGCTGTAGAAATAGTTGTACATCTGGAAATCCGCGTCCGCATACAGTGCGTTCCACGTGACGAAGGTGAAGGGCAGTGCGCCGCCGGCACGTTCAGCGTTCCACGTTGCATTGTCCACCACATCAAAGACGAGGTTGACGCCCGCCTGGGCGAGATACCCCTGCACAGCCTCGGCAATCGGAGCCTCGCTCTGGCGAACCATGCCGCCGCTGATGGTCACGCCGTCGGGGTAGCCCGCCTCAGCAAGCAGCGCTTTGGCATTGTCAATGCTGTATTCATACACGCCGTAGGTCTCGTCGTGGCCGGGGATCGCCGGGTTGAGGTAGGTGCAGGCGGGGATGCCCGCGCCGTTGAGCACATACTGCACGATCTCCTCCCGGTTGATCGCTGCCGAGATCGCCTTGCGCACGTTCACATTGGCGAGTACATCGTTTTGAAGATTCAGGCTCAGGAAGCAGGTGCCCAGTGGATGATAGCTGGTGATCTCGTTGGCAAAGGCGTCCATATACTGGCTGAGCATCGCAGCCGACAGGTCGCAAACGTCGATGTCATCGTTCTCGTAGGCGAGCAGCTTCGTGGTGGTGTCGGCATAGAAATAGACCTCGATCCTGTCCAGCTTGACCTCGCCGCCGTGGTAGTTGGGATTCTTGACCAGCACGCAAACGGTGTTCGGGTCGTTACGTTCGATCATGTACGGACCGGTGCCCACGAGGTTGGCATCAATACCCCAGCTGGAGCCGGCAGCTGTGCAGGCATCCTCCGGTAAGATGTTGGCGTAGCTGGTGCCCAGATTCTCGATGAACGGCGCATACGGATATTCCAGCGTGATAATAAAGTGATAATCATCAATGATTTCAAAGCCTGCCAACTCCGCCGCCTCGCCCGCAAGCATTTCCTTAGCACCCACAATCATGTTGAAGTAGCTGTAGCTCTTGGCGCCGGTGGAGGGCGTGAACATACGCTCGAAGGTGAATTTCACATCGCTGGCGTGCAGCTCGGTGCCGTTGGTGAAGTACACGCCTGGCTTGAGCTCAAAGCTGTAGGCTGTGCCGTCCTCACTGATGGTTGGGAAGTCCGTCAGCAGTACAACCTCCTCATTGTTGTCATCGTCAAAGCGCAGCAGACTCTCGGTAACCTCGTCGGCGATGGAGGCAGAGAGACTGCCGGTGGAAATCTGCATATCCAGGGTGTCGCCGTAGGGCGCCTGCCCAAAACGCAGTACCAACTCCTCCTCGCGGGGTGCCTGCTCAATACGCGGCGCCGACTCCTTCTTGCAGGCAGTCGTGAACATGAGGGGCACTACCGTGAGCAGAACCAGAATTCTCTTAAAAAGCTTCATGTGTCGTTCCTTCCTTTCTCTTCATCCAAACAGGCAAGCTGCAAGCCCCGTATTTCAGTATTGTTTTGACGTTTGAATGGAGCAATTATACAACAATTGACAGGGCAAGTCAATCAGAGCGGCCAAGATGGCAGGCTCCTGCGGACGCTTTTCGGAGACATCATTGCCGCAGGCATCATGAAAACGAAACCGGAAGAATGCCTGGTTACCCCCCGCAAAAAAGCAGGCTCGGAGGATACCATCCTCTCGGAGAGTCTCAGGTTGGTTAACCAAAGACACCCTCCGACTGAGCCGGAGGGTGCCTGGAGGGGAGCAAGGGCTGTGAAGTCGAGGGAAACGCAATTCTCCCTTTCTTCACAGCCCTCTTTGCGGCGTTATCACCGATGGAATGCGTTGGATCAGACTCAGAAGGGACCGAAGTTGATCTTGACGCAGATCAGAAGCGTTACGGCCACAATCACCATGACGGCCAGCAGCAGCTTCCATGTCCAGCGGTACCATTTGTTCAGGGGTATGCCAACCAGACCAGTCACCATCAGCAGTGTGGTGGAGGTGGGATAGAAGGAGTTGGTGAAGCCGTCGCCGAACATGTAGGCCTGCACGATGGTCTGGCTGGTCAGACCAATCATGTTGCCCAGCGGCACCAGCAGCGGCAGAATCAGAAACGCCTTGGTTGTGGCGCTGCCAACTACCAGTTCAAAGGCCATGGTAATGCCAAGAATGACAAAAATCGCCAGATAGGGGCTCATCCCTGCGACGCCCTGATAAGCAAAGTACAAAATGGTGTCCATGATGTTGCCCTTGACAATAATCTCACGGATACCCATAATCAGCACCAGCACCAGAGCATTCGGCGCCACCAGACGGATGCCCTTGAGGAATCCGCGCCAGATGCCGCCTTTGGGGATACGGCCGGAAACCTTCGCACTGACACCGATGCCGAGAGAAAGGCAGAGCATCATCGCCAGCAGCGTCGTGCTGGCCAGAGCACTGACCAGAAGCGTCAGAACGGTGTAGAGAACCATTAGAACAATGGAGCCGCAGAAGGCGAAGGCGCCCTTCCGAACCTTCCGGTCCTTCAGAACCTCCTCGTCCACGCCGGAGGGCATGATGCTCCGAATTGCGTCATCCGAACCCTTCATCAGGGAATTGGCAGGATCTGCGTCGAGGCGCTTGGCATAGTTTCTCAGGAACGTCGTATAGACCACATACACCACAACAAACAGTACCGTTCGCAGGGCAATACCGCTGTTGACCGGCAGACCAACAATGGTTTGAGGAATGGCAACGGTGTAGGGGTTTGTCATGGAGACGGCGAAGCCCATGGCCACTGCCGTGACGCTCATGCCAACGCCCATCAAAGCGTCCCAGCCCACGCCAAAGCAGATGCCCAGAGCCAGCGGGAGAAAAATGGTGGCCTGATTGTAAAAGGAGATGGTGGAGCCCATGAGCATCAGGACGAACACCATGAGGTACATCAGCTTATAGGGGTTATTTCCAAACTTTTTGATGATGACCGAAACCAGATAGACCAGTACCTTGGATTGATCCAGCAGAGCCAGACCGCCGCCCATGACAAACATGCACAGCAGGATCATGATGATGGAGGAGGAATCATCGCCTGTCAGTCCCTCAAAGGGCGCAGTGAACCACCGCCAGACCGGCAGAGGCTTGCTGTCCAGATAATGGAAGGAGTCCTCCACAATGACCGTATGTCCGTCCACTTTTTCCCGCAGGAATTCGCCCTGAGGCACCAGGCGGGTGGCAATACCGGCTGCGATCAGCATGACCAGAATAAAGGCCAGCAGACTGAGTACGGTTTTTTTGTTGTACTTTAGATCTGCGAATCCGGAGGCGCTCTCTTTGCCGGCTTCCGGCAATGCGGCGTTCTTTTTACCCATTATGATCCTCTCCTTCATATTCTTTGATAAAGTCCATGAAAATGGCTACGGCTCTGGCCAGACTGCGTTTGGGGATATGCTCGTTTGCCTGATGGATACCGATGTTCTGCCCTTCGATCTCGAAATAGAAGGGCATATACCGATACACACAGTCACTGATGGCATAATAATTGCGGGCGTCGGAGCCGCCGAACATCACATAGGGCGTTGTGACGGTACCGGGATAATAACGATCCGACAATCGGGCGATGGTCTGCATGGCGCGGGAATCCAGTCTGGATATCTCCTGCACCTGGTGGGACTTGTAGACCGAGACGGTGACATCCGGGTCGTCGATCACCCCTTGCAGATGCTGGCGGACTTCTTCCACGGTCTGCCCGGGCAGAATCCGGCAGTTGACCGCCACATAGGCGTGCTGGGGCAGAATATTGTCCTGTTGGCTGCCCTGGGCCTGCGTCACGGCGGAGGTGGTGCTGACCATGGCGCCAATCATGGGGATTTTCCCTATGATTTTCAGGAACAGCGGCTCAAAGAGCCAAAGATTGGCAACCATCAGGCGCAGGGTATAGGCTTTCATATATGGCGCAATACTCCGAAACATTTCCCGTACCGGGGCAATGAGACGAGGCTTCATGGGATGGGCCTCCACCTGCGCCGCTGCCCGGCATACCTTGCCCAGCGCCGTATGGAGGGGCGGTCTGGAGGAATGTCCGCCCTTGCTCTGTGCCTCCAGCCGGTAGGTGGCAAACCCTTTTTCCGCCACCCCCACAATGCAGACCTTGCCGTCCACACCCATGGCTTTGCCGTCGGCGATGGTGCCGCCTTCGTCCAGAACGCAGTCAAACCGAATGCCCCGCTGCTGCAGCAGCGCTGCGATGGCGTCAGCGCCGGTGCCTGCGGGCAGGTCGCCGACCTCCTCATTCTGACCGAAGCAGAGATACACATCCTCTCTGGGGGTATAGCCCTGAGCAATGAGACGTTCGCAGGCCTCCATCACCACAATCAACTGATTTTTCATATCCAGTGTTCCGCGGCCCCAGATGCTTTCGCCGTCATCATAGCCGGAAAAGGGCGGATAGGTCCACTGACTCAGGTCTGCCGCAGGCACCACATCCTGGTGACTCAGGAAGGCAATGGGCTTGGCGTTTTGATCCCGGCCCGGCCAGCGATAGATCAGGTTATAGCCCGCTATCTGCTCCCGCTCCATGGTTTGATGGATCAGGGGGTAGGTGGCGCGCAGGTAGTCGTGGAATTTCTGAAACTGCGTCCAATCCACCTGATTCGGATCTGCATTGGACACGGTCGGAATGCGTACCGCCCCAGCCAGATGGGCTGCCACCTCCTCCGGATCAATCCCCTCTGCTTCCTTGGGCGGCTGCGGCGGCGCCGCTTTTTTGGTGAACAGGGCTGTACGGACGGTCAGCACAAGAACAAGCACAAACAGCAGCCCGATCACTGCAATACTCCACCACATAGGCACAATACTCCCTTCGTTTTGTCTATACACAGGCTTTCTGTATCGTCCATCCTCTTCTTTCCGTTTTCATACGATTGTCTGACTGAAAACGCACAAATCAGATTGGAAAGATTGTGAGGCTTTGGCCGGATAATCGTATATAGAGCTTGACGATTCGTTCTTTCTACTATAAACTATGGTGTAACACAATAGTCAAGAATTTTTTGCGATTACGAGGGGGAAGAATATGGAACCTGCATCATCCGGGAGCACACTGTTGTCCACAGGCGCCTTTGCCAGGCTCTGCGGTGTCTCCAAGGATACGTTGTTTTACTATGACAGAATCGGGATATTGAAGCCTGTTCTGGTGGAGAAAAACGGCTACCGCCGGTATGCGCCGGAGCAAATAGCTGTGATGCAGCTCATTCGGTTTATGGAGCGGTTTGGCTGGTCCCTGGAGGATATCAAGACCTATCTGCGCAGCCGCTCCCGTCAGCAGTATTTACAGGCGCTTTGCGCCATTCGCCAGCGGCAGGAAGAGGAGCGAAACCGTCTGGAACGGGAAGCGGCCTTGATCGACAGTATGCTCTGTTATGCACAGACATCGCCCGGGGAGCTGTCCGTCCCTGTTCTGCTGTCCTATGCGCAGCCGCGTACTTTTTTTGCCACGGCTTATCGGCACAATGATCCCTCCAAAAGCATGAAAATAGCCGCATCGGTTTCAGATTATGTCCGCACCTGCAATGAGCTGCTGGGCGGCACCCGCTATCCCATCGGTCGGATGGTAAGTCGGCAGTCTCTGCTGGAGGGCCGCTTTATGCTGGCGGATGCCCTGTGCAGCCCGGTCTGTGCACAGGAGCTGGAGCGCTGTCAGGTGCCGCCCCAGTTCATCCGAACCATGCCGCCGGGAGCGTATGTCCGCCTGTGGTATCGGGGAGATCCCACCAAACGCAACGGCGCCTACCCCATTTTGTTCCGCTTTCTCCGGGAGAACCATATGTGCATTGCGGGCGACGGCTGTGAACTCTGGGTCACCGATCAATTTTCCGCCCCGTCTGCGGAAGAGAGCATGGCCGTGATTGAAATTCCTGTGAAGTCCGAAGCGGAAATGGAGCTGCCGAACCGCCCTTGCGCACAACAGCCGGAATGAACCATAAACGCACAACCTCTACCTGCCAATAAGGAACGCTATGGCTGGGAGTTCCTCTTCCTGGGCGCAAACATTGATGCCGTGGAAACTGCTGGAAAGTTTGATATCGATGCAGACCGGTCTAATATCAACCTTGGGGATCATGACAAACCGCTTGGTTCGTACTTCAGAAAAGTCGGCGACGAGGAAGGAATGCGCATCTGCAGTCACTGTAAAAAGGAATTCTACTTTGCCAGCTGACGAATGGTCTGGTCGACCAAGTCCCAAATTTTTTCTTGGTTGACATCCAACACGATCTCGGCCTTCTGCGTACCGGCTGGGCCATTCACCGGATAAGCCAGTGTTTCTCCATAGGACAGGGAGTAGGAATCGTTGACATCCACAAAGTACTCTTCTGAGCCGGTCACGCAGTCAGGATCGATTAGGATCGCCGCAACCAGAACATCCCAGATGCAGGTGGAAAAATCCTTCTCCTCAGCAAAGCCCTGGGCGATCCAGCTGCGGTTCCAAAGCTCGAAGAATGGGGTCTGACCAAACAGGCTGGTCACCCTTTCTTCGTGTTCCCGGTCAAAGAGAACCTTGTCCGTCACATCAAGGGGCACGACGATTTGCTTTGAAAACGAGCTGCGGAAGGATGTCTTAGCACTCTCGGGGTCGTACCAGATGTTGAATTCTGCGGCAGGCGTTACTCTGCCCGGCACAAAGAACGCACCACCCATATAAATCACCTGCTTGATGAGCGGCACGATCTCAGGCGCTCCCTGTACGGCTGCGGCAAGATTCATGCAGGGGCCGATGGCTGCGATCGTCACCTCTCCCGGATTCTCCTTCACGGTGCGGATGATGAAATCGGCTGCCGCTTCCGACGCAGGCTGCATTGTGGGTCCCGTTCCGTATTGCGCACGATAGGCAGACTGCCAATCAGCGGGCTTTGCAAGGTCAAAGGAACCCACAAACTGGCTGGTTCCCCGGCCAAACTGCTCAAATTCACCCTGGATGTTTTCCGCCCGGTCCGGCCGGGTCGTCTCGTTGATGCCTATGTACACCGGCACGTCGGTGATGCCTGCCAGCTCCAGCTGGCGCAAGGCACTGGCCACGCCGCTCTCCACCCAGGAGTTACCGGCCACACAGGTCACACCCAGCAGGTCGATTTTCTCACTTTTGGCCAGCATCAGCATGGCCATGCCGTCGTCAAAAAGGTCGACCATATCCGTGTCCAGAATTACTTTTTCCGGTGCGGCTTGGGCTGCAGCGGTCAAGCTGTACCGGCAGGGCAGAAGCAAAGCGGAAGCAGTGAAAAAGACTGCCAACGCATACAGCAGCACATTGGGAATCGGGTAATGCTTTTTCATCGAAAATATCTCCTTTGCTACGATAGGAAGCTGGTTTTCCGGCCGAGTTTCTCTGTCCCAAACTACATCCCCTTTGCCTTATTCCGAATCCACGGACTTCAAATAAGCCATGGCCCGCTCATATTTCTTCACCCGTTCTCTGTCCCAGTCTGTCACCACCGGGAGGCGGGATAAATCCATGTTGTGGGTCAGGTCAGCCATTTTTACCTTCCGGGCGATGGGATTTGCGGCGGCTCTGCGGACGTATTCGTCGTAGCTTTCATCCTCCCGGTGGGTCAGGCAGGTG
>CAMDVP010000077.1 GCA_945877525.1 uncultured Clostridia bacterium
CATGACCCAGCAGACAAACGGCGTTCAGTGGGTAGACGTGCTGGTGATCGGTGCGGGCCCGGCGGGTTTGGCCGCCGCCATCGCCGCCCGGGAGGACGGCATCGACAACCTGCTCGTCCTTGAGCGCGAGCACACCCCCGGCGGCATCCTGCGCCAGTGCATCCACAACGGCTTCGGCCTGCACCGATTCAAAGAAGAGCTGACCGGCCCGGAATACGCCCAGCGGGACATCGACCGCGCCCGGGAGCTTGGCATCGATATCCAGTGCGACACGACGGTTCTCTCTGTTGAAGAAAACCGCCGGGTGACCTGTGTCAGCGCCGAGCATGGCCTGCAGGTGTTCGAGGCGGGGGCCATCGTGCTGGCCATGGGCTGCCGCGAGCGTCCCCGGGGCGCGCTGGGCACCCCCGGCACCCGCTGCGCCGGCATTTATTCCGCCGGCACGGCCCAGAAGTTTGTCAATCTCATGGGCTACATGCCCGGCCGCCGGGTGGTGATCCTGGGCAGCGGCGACATCGGCCTGATCATGGCCCGCCGCATGACCCTGCAGGGCGCGAAGGTGCTGGCCTGCGTGGAGCTGATGCCCTTCTCCTCCGGCCTGAACCGCAATATCGTCCAGTGCCTGAACGACTACGACATCCCGCTTTATCTGAGCCACACGGTGGTGGACATCGAAGGCCGGGAGCGCCTCAGCGGCGTGACTGTGGCCAGGGTGGATGAAAACCGCCGTCCCATCCCCGGCACGGAAATTCACTTTGACTGCGACACCCTGCTGCTCTCCGTGGGCCTGATTCCCGAAAACGAGTTGAGCCAGGGCGCCGGCGTGAAGCTGTCCCCCCTCACCCAGGGCGCGGAGGTAGACGACGCCCTGCAGACCAGCGTTCCCGGCGTGTTCGCCTGCGGCAACGTGCTGCATGTGCATGACCTGGTGGACCATGTGTCCAACGAGTCCTTCCGCGCGGGCCATGCCGCGGCGGCCTACGCCCGCGGTCAGCTGGCGGAAGGCGAAACCCTCCGCGTGATGGACGGCGACGGCGTGCGCGGCACGGTGCCCCAGCGCATCCGCAGGGGCGCGGGCCAGGCGGTGGATCTGATGTTCCGTCCCAGCGGCGTGTTCCGCAAGGCCTCCTGCGTGGTGGAGTGCAACGGCCGGGAAATTGCCCGGAAGAAGGCCCCCATCTTCACCCCCGGCGAGATGGCCGTGGTAACCCTGAAGCCCGAAACCGTCGCCGCCCTGGACGGAGACGTGACCGTGCGCATCGAAAGGAGCGACGCATAACATGGAACAGACCATCACCTGCATCAACTGCCCTGTGGGCTGCCGCATGACTGTCACGCTGGAAAACGGCGTCTTTGTCAGCGTCAGCGGCAACACCTGCAAGCGGGGCGAAAGCTATGCCCGGCAGGAGTGCGTTGCCCCCCTGCGGATGGTCACGGCCGTGGTGCCCGTGTCCGGCTCCCCTGCCCCGCTGTCGGTCAAAACCCGCATGCCCATCCCCAAGGAGAAGATTCATGCCTGCATGCAGGCGCTGTCCGCGCTTACCCTCACCGCGCCCATTCATATGGGCGACGTGGTGCTGCCCGATGTGTGCGGCACGGGCGTGGACATTATCGCCACCAAGACGGTGGAAGCGCATTCATGAACGGAGCGTAAACTTTGTCCTTTTTCCCCTTGTGGAACAGCGCAAGTTTTGCTATAATGAAGCAAGTGTCCCATAGGGACATGCATTTGAAAGGAGATTCGGTATGGATCTTAGCAAGCTCTTCGGTATCGCCACCGCCGTGGCCGAGGCCACTGGCGCTGCCGATGCTGCCGGCGCCGGTGAGGAAATGTCCGGCGCCGCCGGCGTCGTCGGCCTGATTGGCTCCCTGCTGCCCATGATTCTGATCTTTGTGGTGTTCTACTTCTTCCTGATTCGTCCCCAGCGCAAGAAGGACAAGCAGGTCAAGGAAATGCTCGCCAACCTGAAGGTGGGCGACCGCGTGTGCACCATCGGCGGCATCTACGGCACCATTGTCAACATCAAGGACGACACCATCTCCCTGGCTGTGGGCAAGGACAACGTAAACCTGGTCTTCGCCCGCTGGGGCATCCGCAGCGTAGAGGAAATTTCCATCGAGAACGATACCGAGGCGCTGAACTGATTCATCCGTCCAAAGGGTCATGCTCCAGAGCGTGGCCCTTTTTTTGCTGCCTGAAAGGATATTATCATGCCCGCAGCGAACCTTTATGCCAATACACCCCGGCGCTTTTGATGAGCGCCGCAGTCTTACTGGAGGAAATCAATATGCAAACAGTGGAAAAATGGGACGTTTTTGAGGTTGTCCTTCCCGGCGCCAGCGCAGGCAATCCCTTCACCGACTACACGATCCACGGTACCTTCACGGGACCGCAGGAACAGAAAACCGTGGACGGCTTCTACGACGGCGACGGCCGCTGGGTGGTGCGCTTCATGCCCTCCTTTGAGGGCGAGTACACCTGGCGGGTGGAGGGTTCCTTCGCAGATGCACCCTCCGAGGGCCGCTTCCTGGTCACCGCGCCCTCCGAGGGCAACCACGGCCCCGTGCGGGTGGCCAACACCTATCACTTTGCCTATGAGGACGGCACACCCTATTACAGCATCGGCACCACCTGCTATGTGTGGGAGCTGCAGTCCGATGAGCAGATTGCCCAAACCCTGGAAAGCCTTCGGGAGGCACGGTTTAACAAAATCCGTTTCTGCATTCTTCCCAAGCATTATGATTACAACCTGGGCGAGCCCCGCTCCTACCCCTATGAGGGAACGCCCATGGATTCCTCCATCCTTACGCCGGAAAACTTCCTGGACTATTTCGGCAAGGTCAACGACAGCCGCTTCGACTACACCCGCTTCAACCCCGCCCATTTCCGCCATATCGAAAAGTGCATCCTGGCCCTGCGTGATCTGGGCATCGAGGCCGACCTGATCGTCATGCATCCCTATGACCGCTGGGGCTTCTCCCTGATGACCCCCGAGCAGGACGATCTGTACTGGCGCTATGTGCTGGCGCGCTTCTCCTGCTACCGGAACGTGTGGTGGTCCCTGGCCAACGAATATGACATTCTGCCCAAAACCCTTCAGGACTGGGAGCGCTATGCCGCCATTATCTGCGAAAAGGACGTGTATGGTCACCTGCGCTCCATTCACCATTGCATCCATTGCTACGACTATTCCCGGCCGTGGATCACCCACTGCAGCGTGCAGCGCACCGACCTGTACAAAACCGCTGAGCTGACAGGCGAGCTGCGCGAACGCTACCGCAAGCCCGTGGTCATGGACGAAATCGCCTATGAGGGCAACATCCAGCACGGCTGGGGCAACCTGACCGGCGAGGAAATGCTGCGCCGGTTCTGGGAAACCGCCTGCCGGGGCGGCTATCCCGGGCACGGAGAAACCATGCTCAAGGAGGATCAGGTGCTGTGGTGGTCCCATGGCGGCAGGCTGCGGGGCGAAAGCTGGAAGCGCTTCGGCTTCCTGCTGGACATTCTGAAGGAAACCCCCGGCCTGGGCCTGCAGCCCATCTCCGCCCATTGGGACGAGGTCACCGCTATTCCCCAGCAGCCCGGCGTGGCAGAGGAGACCGGCTATCGCCTGTGCTATTACAGCTTCATGCGCCCATCCTTCCGGGAATTCTACCTGGACGATGATTCCCGCTGGGAGGTGGAGGTCATCGACACCTGGAACATGACCATCGAGAAGCGCGGCGTATTCACAGGGCGCTTCCGCGTAGACCTGCCCGGCCGGCCCTATATGGCTATCCGCCTGCGCAAGGCCCGCTGAGCATCCCGGCGCCATGCTGCCGCATCCATTTCTTGCGGCGGCGTGTTTTTTTGTCATTTTGTGCAAACACGTTTTAGCAATTTTTGTCCCATAAAAAAGCAGAAATGGCATTGCGAAAACATGTTTCTGTTGGTAGAATAATGAATATATTTCGACAGTTCTTTTTTGCGGGGTTTTTCATGCTAAAGGCTACAATTTAGCATCCCCATAAAAAAGAGAACGGCTAAAAATGACCCTTGAAAGGAGGAGGAGTGTATGCAGCGAAAGCTCAGCGAAAGAAAGCTTCGCTCCTACAAGGAATTCCTCTACATTCTGCCCTTCCTGATCATCGTGGCACTGTTTTCCTATTTCCCCCTGTACGGCTGGATCTATGCCTTCCACGACTATCGGCCGCCCTTCCCGATCACCTCGGAAACCTGGGTGGGCCTGAAGTGGTTCGCAACCATCGTCAATAATCCCGTCCGCCTGGAAAACATTCTTCGCGTGCTGCGCAACACCTTCGCCATGAGCGGCATCTCCCTGCTGTTCAGCTGGTTCCCGATGGTGTTCGCCGTGTTCCTTAACGAGATTCAGTGCAAGCCCTTCAAGAAGTTTGTGCAGACAGTAACCACCCTGCCAAACTTCATCAGCTGGGTGCTGGTATACGCCCTGGCCTTCAGCCTGTTCTCCACCACCGGCGCTGTGAACTCGCTGCTGACGGAGCTGGGTCTGATCGATAAGCCCATCGCCTTCCTGAAGTCCTCCGAGCACATCTGGTTCAAGATGTGGCTGTGGCTCACCTGGAAGAACGCCGGCTGGGCGGCCATCATGTATCTGGCGGCCATCAGCGGCATTGACGATCAGATGATCGAGGCCGCCAAGGTGGACGGTGCCACCCGCATGCAGATCATCTGGCACATCACCATCCCCAGCCTGCTGCCCACCTATTTCGTCATCGTCATGCTGAATCTGGCCAACTTCCTGTCCAACGGCATGGAGCAGTATTTCGTCTTCCAGAATGCCTTCAACCAGGACTATATCGAGGTGCTGGATCTGTATGTGTACAACATGTCCATCAGCGGTACGGGCATGTACCCGCTGAGCACCGCCATCAGCATCCTGAAGAGCATCGTCAGCGTCGTGCTGCTGTTCGTCACCAACACGGTGTCCAAGCTGGTCCGTGGCGAAGGATTCATCTAATGGCTGCACCGCAGATCAAGTGACGGAGGCGAAAAATATGGTAGCAAAGCAACAGGTGAAAACACCGAAGAAGAGCGCCATCAAGACGAGCTTCAGCGACAAGGTGATCAGCGTTGTCACCTACATCATCTACGCGATATTCGCGTTTGTGTGCGTATACCCCTTTTACTACATCATCATCAACTCCATCAGCGCCAATAACCTCAGCGAGCGCGGCAAAGTTCTGCTGTACCCCATGGAGATCCACTTCAAGAACTATGCCAACGTGATGAACATCCCCGGCTTGCTGGACGCGGCGCAGATGTCTGTCATGCGTACCGTGGTGGGCACCATCCTCACGGTGATGATCGCGGCCTTCCTGGGCTACATGTTCACCCGCGACACCCTGTGGAAGCGCAAGTTCTGGTACCGCTTCGTGACGGTGACCATGTACATCAATGCCGGCATCATCCCCTGGTTCCTCACCATGAAGCTGCTGGGCATGACCAACAACTTCTGGGGCTATATCTTCCCCATGATCATCCAGCCCTTCTACATTGTGCTGTGCAAGACCTATGTGGAATCGGTGCCCAGGGAGCTGCAGGAAGCCGCCGAAATTGACGGCGCCGGCACGCTAATGGTATTCTTCCGCATCATGCTGCCGGTCATCAAGCCCATCCTGGCCACCATCGCGGTGTTCGCCGCGGTGAACCAGTGGAACTCCTTCCAGGATACGCTGCTGCTCATGTCCGACCAGAAGCTGTATACCCTGCAGTTTGTGCTGTACCAGTACATCAACCAGGCCAGCAGCCTGAAGGCCCTGGTCAGCAACAACACCTCCTCCACAGCCATGATGGCCAGCCTGGCCCACGCCGCCACGGCCACCTCCATCCGCATGACGGTAACCGTCATCGTGGTGCTGCCCATCATGTGCGTGTATCCCTTCTTCCAGCGGTTCTTCACCAAGGGCATCATGATCGGCGCCGTGAAGGGCTGACACACTGTTTCCGGTATTAATGGGAGGATTCCCATGGAATACAATATTAAAAGGAGGTTTCCCATCATGAAGAAAATGCTGGCTCTCTTGCTGACGGCGACCATGCTTCTGTCCATGTGCGCATTCAGCACCGCGATGGCCGAGGAAAAGCCCCTCATGACCATCGACATCTACGACGAAGCCGCAAACTACCATGGCATCCAGACCGGTTGGTTCGGCAAGGTTGTGAAGGATCGCTTCAACCTTGAGCTGAACATCATTGCTCCCCAGGTGGCCGGTTCTTCCATCTACGCCACCCGCGCCGCCGAGGGCAACCTGGGCGACCTGATCATCATGGACAAGAACACCTTCAAGGAGTGCGTTGTGGCCGGCCTGATCAAGGACATCGGCGACAAGCTGCCCGAGCTGGAAAATTTGAAGCCCTACAAACTGCAGATCGACACCTTCAACACCAACCTGGGCGCTGCCGAAGGCGTGTACTACGGCATTCCCGACCAGATGACCGACACCAGCCCTGTGTCCCTGACCGCCGAGATGGTGTACTCCTCTCCCCAGGTGCGCTGGGATCTGTACAAGGCTGCCGGTTCCCCCAAGGTGGAAAACCTGGACGGCCTGCTGGACCTGCTGGCCAAGATCCATGAGATCCATCCCACCAACGATGCCGGCGATCCTGCCTATCCCATCTCCCTGTGGCCCGACTGGGACAACAACGACAACATGTCCGGCCCCGCCAACGTGGTGCAGCTGACCACCTGGTACGGCGACAAGGTGAAGGGCGCTGCCATCCTGAAGCCCGACAACACCTTCACCAAGATCACCGACAAGACCGCCGGCTACTACACCATCACCAAGTTCATCAACAAGGCCTATCAGATGGGTCTGGTTGACCCCGAGTCCTTTGAGCAGGACTGGAACTCCGTGTGCAGCAAGATTTCCGCCGGTCAGATCGACCTGATCTGGTACAACTGGGAAATCGGCTTCTGGAACAGCCAGGAGCGCATGAACAACGGCACCGCTTTCCAGGTGATCCCCCTGGAGGACGGCCTGTTCTACACCGATGCTGACCCCTACTACGGCTCCACCCGCGCCTGGGGCGTTGGCTCTCTGGTGGAAGGCGAGAAGTATGACCGCGTGATGGAACTGATCGACTGGCTCGCCAGCCCCGAAGGCCTGGCCTTCCAGCACTGCGGTATCGAAGGCTTCACCTATGAAGTCAACGAAAAGGGCAAGTACAACCAGATCAACGACAACGCTCTGATGGACAACCTGCCCGTGCCCGAAGAGTTCGGCGGCGGCGGCTATCAGGACGGCAACAACGCCATTAACCAGTGGCTGTGCGCTTCCATCTGCACCAACCCCGCCACCGGCGAGACCTATGACGTGAAGTTCTGGGAGACCTACATCGAGAAGACCATGACCGACATGAAGCGCGAGTGGATGGAGCACTTCGATGCCGCCAACTCCGTGGATTGGATGAAGAAGAACGGCAAGCTGCTGGCCAGCCCCAACGTCAGCGTGGCCCTGGAAGTGGACACCAACGACATTACCCTGATCCGCAACGACATCAACAAGGTGCTGTGCAAGTACACCTGGCAGATGTTCGCCGCCGAGACCGACGAGGACTTCGAGGCTCTGTGGGACAAGATGGACAAGGAAATGGAAGGCCTGGACTACAACACGCTGTATGAGTTCGACTGCGCCAAGTGGCAGGTCGAAGTGGACGCCAAGGTGGCCGCTGCCGCTGCCTTCGCCGAGTAATCCACATTTCCCCATCAATCAAGCAGGGGGCACCTCTTCCGGGGTGCCCCTTTTTCAAAGCCATACCCTGTGATGAGGTGACTTGCCATGTTTGAGGCATCCTTCGAGTCCCTGCGCACCTATGAATGCCCCGAATGGTTCCGGGATGCAAAGTTCGGCATCTGGAGCCACTGGGGCCCGCAGTCCGTTCCCATGTGCGGCGACTGGTACGCCAGAAATATGTACCTGCAGCACACGCCCCAGTATCAGCACCACCTGCGCACCTATGGACACCCCTCCGAGTTCGGCTGGAAGGACGTGTGCGCCCTGTGGAAGGCTGAGAATTTCGACCCCGACGCGCTGATGCAGCGCTACTACAAGGCCGGCGCGCGCTACTTCGTGGCCCAGGCCGTGCATCACGACCATTTCTTCAACTTCAACTCCGACCTGAACCGCTTCAACTCTGTGAAGGTCGGCCCTCACAAGGACATCTGCGGCCTGTGGAAGGCCGCCGCCAAAAAGCTGGGTATGCCCTTCGGCATGACGGAGCACTTGGGCGCGTCCTTCTCCTGGTGGTGGCCCAACAAGAGCTGCGACAAGGACGGTCCCTGGGCCGGCGTCCCCTACGACGGCAACGACCCCGCCTACCGCGATTTCTATCACAACAATTTCGAGCATGTGGATCAGTCCCAGGATCCTGCCCACTGGACCTGGCTGACCTCCAACCAGGAATTCCGGGAATACTGGCTGAAGGTGATGAAGGAGATCATCGAGCGCTACGAGCCGGATCTTCTCTATTCCGACAGCAATCTTCCCTTTGGCGAGGTGACCGACGCGCCCCTTGGCGATTACCACTACGGCCTGGAGGCTGTGGCCGCGCTGTACAACCAGTCGGAAAGGCTGTATGGCAAAAATCAGGCGGTCTATACCCAGAAGAACCGGGATGAGAGCATCTACCGGGTGGGCGTGCTGGACATCGAGCGCAGCCAGCTGCCGGACATCAGCCCCGTGCCGTGGCAGTCGGAAACCTGCATCGGCGGCTGGTTCTACGACACCCGCGCCGTCTACAAGCATCCGCGGCACATTATCGACATCCTCATCGACAGCATTGCCAAGAACGGCACCATGCTGCTGAATATCCTCCAGCGCCCCGACGGCACCATCGACGAGCAGGCCAGCTGGATTCTGGACGAGCTGGCAGCCTGGTTTGCCATCAACAGCGAAGCCGTGTACGGCACCCGTCCCTGGCGGGTGTCCGGCGAGGGGCACTCCTTCGTCACCATCGCCGGGTTTACCGAGGAACAGGTGAACTGGCAGGACGATGACTTCCGCTTTGTGCAGAAAGACGGCAGGCTCTACGCCTTCGTGATGAAGCCCGAGCATCGCCGCCATACCGTCATCACCTCCCTCACCGAGGCGGAGCATGTGCGTAGCGTGCGGCTGCTGGGTGCGGGCGAGGTACCCTTCCGCCAGTACTGCGGTGTGCTGACCATCGACCTGCCGGAGCGCATGCCGGGCAGATATGCCGCGGCGCTGGAAATTACCTTTGAATGATGGGAGCATCAGATATGACGAATCAGGATTTATCGGCCATTCTGCCGGACGGAACCTCCTTTGATTTCTGGGAAACAAACTGTGCATACACCCGCGAGCTGCATGTAGACTGCGCCGCACCTGAGGATGGCGACGGCAGCGCGGAGCGTCCCTTCCGAACCATCAATGCGGCGGCCAGACTGGCCACTCCCGGCACCCGGGTGCTGATTCACCCCGGCGTATACCGCGAATGCGTGCGTCCCGCCATGGGCGGCACCGACCCGGCCCACATGATTTCCTACGAAGCCCGGGGCGAGGGCGATGTGATCATCCGTGCCTCCGAGCAGGTGACGGACTTCATCCCCAGCACTGGCTGGCGGCTGAGCCGCGACCCTTCCCCCGCCCCCGCGCAGCGCCCGGACATCTGGGAGCATGACCTGGATCCCGACATGTTCCGGGGCTACAATCCCTTCTGCGCGGTGAACATCCTCCACGACCGGCTGTTTATTGAATATGACAAAACCGACATGACGCCCTACCTGAACCGCCGGGGCTGCATATTCTGCGACGGCACAGCGCTCCAGCAGGTGGCGCTGTACAACCAGATGGCCGAGCAGGAAAACACCTACTGGGTGGAGGCCAACGGCCAGAAGGTGCATTTCCGCCTGAAGGACGGCCAGGATCCCCATCAGCATCGCATTGAGCTAACCGTCCGGGAGCAGTGCTTTGCCCCCGACGTACCCTTCCTGAGTTACATCCGCGTGAAGGGTTTGATTTGCGAGCACGCTGCTACCGGCGCGCCCGTGCCCCAGCGTGGCGCTATCTCCTGCTACCGCGGCCACCACTGGGTTATTGAGGATTGCGAGGTCAACTGGAGCAACGCCGTGGCCATCGACGTGGGCAACGAGTGCTGGCACCATGAGCTGATTCCGGATCAGATAATCGGTCATTCCGTGGTGCGCCGCTGCAAAATCCGCGACGCGGGCGTATGCGGCATTGCAGGATTGTTCGCCACCCACATGCTCATTGAGGACAACGAAATCACCGGCACCGGCTGGCAGCACATGGAGCTGAGCTGGGAGGCCGGCGCAATCAAGCTGCACAACAGCGTCAACGGCCTGATCCGCCGCAACCTGTTCCAGCGCACCTACTGGGCCGACCACCTCTGGCTGGATTGCGGCAACGTGAACAACCGCATCACCGCCAACCGCTTCCTGGACGGCATCAATCAACGGGAAGCCATCTTCATCGAATGCACCCGCGACGGCGTGAACCTGATTGACAACAACATCATCTGGAACGTGGAGGGCCGCTTCGACCCGGCCAGGGTACCCGCGGAGCCCGGCTCCTCCGGCTGGTACAAGCTGCGGGAACACGACGTGATCAACGGCTACGGCATTTACGGCGAGGGTACCGACCGCCTGCAGATTGTCCACAACCTCATCGGCAAATGTCGTCACAGCGGCTACTACGCCAAGCCCGTACCCTTCCGCCTGGGCTTCGACCGGGGCGGAACCTCCCGCAAGGCACGGCTGCTTAACAACATCTTCTACGACTGCGGCGAGGCTGCCATTGTTCTACCCACCCAGGACAACGAGTCCGAAGGCAATGTTTTTGTGCGGATGCTGGGCGGATATCTCCGGGTGATGTACCCGGAGCCGGAGGTTTGCCTGCACCTGAGCGCCTGGCAGGAGTTCTGCGGCTTTGACCTGCATGGGCAGAACGGTTGGTTCGACATGGAAACAGACGGACACACCCTGCGTGTAGCGCAGGGCGATGAGCCGCCCTTCATGCCCGGCAACGCGCTTGAGCACATGCACTTTCTGCGCAGCATGGAGGCCCTGCCCCAGGTGGCCCCTGTGCCCAACGTGCAGGGAGACTACTATGGGCAGGCGCGGGACGAAAGCGCTGTACTGCCCGGCCCGTTTGCCGACTGCAGTGCCTCCTACGATCTGGACAATCAGGCAAGCGCCCGCTGATTGTTTGCTCCCCCAAGGCAACGGCCCCACGGCTTATTTCAGCCGTGGGGCTACATGATTGCTTATTCCAAGCGCATCAGAGATTTCCGGGCTTATCCCAAGTCCGACAAAGGATGCCTGATCTTATCCCGAACGCATCAAAGGATGCAGTGCGAAGGTTTTCAAAAGGCGACCGCAAAGCCCTTTGGGGAGTGAGGCTTTCCGGTCATTGTCGCTCCGCTTTTGACTTCCGTCTTCGCCGGCCTCGCCACTGGCGAGCCGTCGTCCTTTGGAAACCTTCGCAGCCCTGCCGGATGGGAGGTAAGGTAAATGCAAGCGGTGATACATTGTGACAGGCTTCCTTCCGCAACAACCGATAGGGTACCGCGAAGGAGTGCAGAGGGCGACCGCAAAGCCCTCTGCCCGCGTCCGCAGACGCGG
>CAMDVP010000078.1 GCA_945877525.1 uncultured Clostridia bacterium
CAACTACCTGACCATGGGCAAATTGATGTTTGGCACCGAGGACAACAAAAACCGCCCGATGAGCCCCTCCCTGTCCTGGAACCGGGACGCTGACGAGCTGCTTTTGCGGATTCAGGCCGAGGCGGAGCTGAACGACGACAAGGGCTACAAGACCGACGCGGCGGGCAATCCCCTGTGGACAGGGCGCTCCTTCCGCATCAGCTGGATCAATCTGCGCCATCTGTACCGCATGGGCGTGGATGGCGTCAGCCTGAGCAATGGCGGCGCAGCCCTGACCGTGCCGCTTGCGGATTTCCTGTCCGATGAAATGGAGACGTTGGTCAAGGCCCACGGCACAGACCTGAAATCCGTCAAATACCGCTTTGACATTGTGCCTGTGGAAACGGATTACGCAGCCATGGACGGCCTGCGCCCTGCCACCTCGGGCTGGCAGGTGAGCGTATGGATGCTGGCGGGCAAAAACAGCTTTGACATTACCGGAAATCTCCCCGGGCTGACCCTGGCGGTGGATTTGGAAGGTCTGGCTGAGGTGCTGGAGTCCGTCGGCCTGTATGACGAGGACACCTTTCCCGCACAATTCACCCTGGCCCTGCAAACGGACGCGGGCGCGGAAGCGCTTCCCTGCAAGCCGGTTACACCCTATATGCCCGACGAGATGGACATTGCGGCCTATCCCCAGGTGATGTTTACCCATCGCTATTTCCATGCGGCGCTGCCGCAGTCCGGCACGGTATTCATAGTGCATGAAGAATAAGGGAAACGAAAGGAAGCGTCCGGCTCCGCAACGGTGCCGGACGCTTCCTTCTTTATTCTGACGGCTGCATTTCGGTAAAGGTTTTGTAGTGATCCGACGTGTAGAACACCAGCCCATCGCTGGAATAAACGATGCGCTCCGCTCCCCGGGGGCCGCCGGTATAGTTGCAGTCGGCCTCGCGGTAGGTGCGGCCGCCGGCCTTGGGCAGCAGCCCTTCGTAATTGCCGAAGCGGTCGCCGCCGATGGACTTGCCCGGGGCCACATCGCTGACGTAGTTCTTGCTGCTGTCCCAGCCCAGGGCCTTTGCCTCGTCCTTGGTGATGAAATTGTCCGGCAGCTGTCCATAGCGGAACAGATAATCCGCAATAGCCTGGGGCTCGGTGATGGCGGCTGGCGCCTGCGTCGCCACGGAAGCGGGCTGCGTTGCGGCGGGCGGCAAAGCGACCTGTCCGGAAATGCTTACGCCGCAGCCTGTCAGCAGCAGCATGAGCGCCGCAAGAATGCCAAGAAGCCCTCTGAGGGCATGCTTCTTCATGGATGGTTCCTCCATTTACTTGTGATAGCGCTCACCGGCGCGGATTTTCATAGCGCGGTAGAGCTGCTCCAGCAGCATGACCCGGGCCAGCTGGTGGGGAAAGGTCATGGCGCTCATGGACAGCTCCTCGTCCGCCCGGGCGATAACCTCCTCCGATAGCCCCAGGGAGCCGCCGATGACAAAGGCAATGTCCGACGCGCCCTTGGCCATCAGCCCGTCCAGGTGACGTGCCAGGCCGGGGGAGTCCCACTGCCTGCCGGGAATCGTGAGCGCAATCACATGGGCGCCCGGGCGGAGCCGCTGGAGGATGCTTTCCCCCTCCCGCTGGCGAATCTGCCGTTCCTGAGCAGGGGAGGCGTTTTGCGGCTCGGGCAGGTCGGGCAGCTCGATTTCCTCGAATTTCCCGTAGCGGGAAAGCCGCTTGAGGTACTCGTCGGCCATGGCCCGATAGGGCTTTTCCTTCATGCGCCCCACGGCGATGATGCTGATGGACATGCGCTTGCATCCTCCTCGTCCTGAAGGTCGAAGGCGTATTTCTTCTCCCGCACGGGGTCGAAGGCCACGGTCACCTGCTGGCCGGGGGTCAGGGTGCAGGTCCACAGGTTGTGGCTGCGCAGGGTCACCTCCTGTCCGGTAACGGGGCTGACGCAGCTGGCCGTTACCCGCAGGGGATGGCGGTTACCCATGCTGACGCTTTTGTTTTCCGTCACCGCGGTCACGGTGGCGCGTGCCCGCAGGCCGTAGCTGAGCAGCGTCTCCCGGCTTCGGCGGGCGGCGCCCATGCACGCGGAAATTCCCAGCCCCAGCAGGGCAAAGAACGCCCCCAGCCCGGCGAATATCCACATGACAGTGGGCAGAGTATTATCCATATAGTCGGCGGGATTGTCAGGGTTGACCATGAAGGCATAGGGCGAACCCACGCGGAGCAGGTCGGTTTCCTCATCAGCGGTGAAGCGGAAGCTCTCGCCGTTCATTTCAAAGGCCACCACTGGATGATCCTTCTCAAAGGCCGCCACCGTGCCCTCCATCCGCCGCATGTCCCGGGTACGGCTGCCGTAATACGCGCCCACGCCCAGGCCAATCAGCATAAACAGGATTCCCATTCCCACAAAGGTCCACAAAAAAACGCGCTGCAATTTCGGCACCGAAATCCCCGTCCTTTGCATGGTCTGCAACGGCTGCGGAAAACGCTGAACCAACGGGGCGGCGCGATGGCTGAAATTCAGCCGCCGGATGATTCAGAGGTTCCCTAAGTATACCATGCTTTGCCTGCCGGCGCAATGCCCCCGGCGCTTGACAAGAATAGATGAAAATCGTACAATGCACATGCAGCTTGACGACAGCGAGGTGAAGCCGATGGGGCAGCCCACGGTCAGTGTGGTCATTCCCGTATGGAATGGTGAAAAGGTGATTGAGTCCTGCCTGAACAGTGTGACAGGCCAGTCCCTGCGCGATATGGAGATTATTGTGGTGGACGACGGCAGCACCGACGGCACGGCGCGGGTGCTGCGCCGCCTGGCGGAGCAGGACAGCCGCATCCGGGTGATCCGCCAGCAAAACGCCGGGGTTTCCGCGGCGCGCAACGCGGGCATCGCCGCCTGCACGGGAGAGTATATCCGCTTTGTGGACGCGGACGATACCCTGCCCTCCGGCTCCATGGCGCACCTGGTGGAGCGCATGCGGGAAACGGACAGCGACCTGGTGCTGGCGGCATATAACGAAATCGTCGGCCCCGCACACCGCGAGCGGTGCCTGGTCAAAAGCGATGACACCATGGGCGTGGACGACATGCTCCCCTCCCTGAACCGGTATGCCAACAGCTTTTTCTACGGCGTATTGTGGAACAAGCTGTTCCGCCGGGACATTGTCCAAGAAAAAGGCGTGCGCTTTATCGGCGGGCTGAACTGGGGCGAGGACTTCGCCTTTGTCTGCGCCTATCTGGCCTACGCCCGCAGGGTGACGTACAGCAGCCGGGCGGTGTACGACTACCGGCGCAATCCCGGCGGTATGACGGCGCATCAGGTGCTGGACAGCGTGTTTCACCCCATCCGCAACTGCCGGATGAAATTCTTCCTCTATCAGCGTCTGAAGGAATTGTTTGTCAGCCGCGGGGTATATCCTGCCTATCGGAAAACCCTGTGGCTGTACCTTGTGCGCGTGACGCTCAACAACTGACCCGAAGGGAGAGGCAGCTATGCCCGTGGGAGAAAGCCGCTACATGGAGCCCCTGCAGCTGGCGGGACGGCTGATCATGGAAAACGGCGGCGAAACCTATCGCGTGGAGGAAACCATCACCCGCATGGGGCGGGCCTTCGGATTGGAGCATGTGGAAAGCTTTGCCGTACCCAGCGGGCTGTTTGTGAGCTATCGCCGCGCCGATGGGGATACGGAAACCGCCGTGATGCGGGTACACAAGGGTTCGACCAACCTTAGCCGGGTGGATGCGGTGAACGCAGTGTCCCGGCAGGTGGAGCGCGGCGACCTGACCTGCGAGGAAGCCCTCCAGCGCCTTCAGGCCATTGAGCGCCGCCCCCCGGCGCTGACAAAACCCATGCAGGTTCTGGGCGCGGCCGTTTCTGCGGCGGGATTCACGCTCATGTTCGGCGGCGGTGCGATGCACGCGACGGTAGCCGCGGGGGTGGCCGCGCTGGTGCAGGGGATCGGCCAGCTGCTGGAAAAGTATCGCATGCACGCGCTGGTATCCACACTGTTGGGAAGTCTTTTATCCACGCTGCTGCCCATGGCCTTTCAGCGCATGACGGGGCTGGGCATGGTGGACGCGATTGTCGCCGGAGCGCTGATGCCGCTGCTGCCCGGCCTGGCCATGACCAACGCCGTGCAGGACGCCATGCGGGGCGACATGATTTCCGGGCTGTCCCACGGACTTTCAGCCATCCTGACGGCCACGCTGGTGGCGGGGGGCGCGCTGATGGCCTCAGCCGTGATGAACCTGACGGGGGGTGCGCTGCCATGATCGCCGGGCTGATCCGCTCGCTGGTGGGGGGCTTTTTCGGCACCATCGGCTTTGCGCTGCTGCTGCACGCGCCGAAGAAGGCATGGCTGCCCGCCAGCGCCATCGGCGGGGTGAGCTTTGCGCTGTACTGGTTTCTGCTGCGCATCGGCTGGGGCGAGGCGGCGGCCATTTTTACCGCGGCCCTGGGCGGCAGCCTGTGGGCGCAGTGGTGCGCCCGGCGCATGCGCATGATTGCCACCATTTTCATCACGCTGTCCATTGTTTCGCTGGTGCCGGGCCTGGGGCTGTACCACTGCATGGAATACCTGGGCGCGGGCCGCAGCGCCGCCGGGCTGCAGGCTGGCGTGAATGCCATGATCGACGTACTGATGATTGCCCTGGGCGTGGGCGTGGGAAGTTCCGTGTTCCGCATGCTTGCGGGACGGCCCCGGCCCGCAAAGGCACCCCCACAAGGAGATGACCGAGGATGACGCATCCGTTACTGACAATCCGCTCGGCGCTCAAGCGCTGCTACGCCCATGAGATGGCCGGGGTACTCACCCACTGGCAGCTGACCAGCATGGAGCTGGACGTGCTGCTGTTCCTTAGCAACAACCCGGGCTGCGACACGGCCAGCGACATGGTGCAGCTGCGGCAGCTGACCAAATCCCATGTATCGAAGGCGGTGGAGCGGCTGACGGAGCTGGGCCTTGTGCTGCAGCAGCGGGACGAAATGAACCGCCGCCGGATTCACCTGAAACTGGCAGCGGCAGCCGAGCCCATCCTGCGGGAAGGGCGGGAGGCGCAGAAGCGCTTTGTGGAGGTGCTGACCCGGGGCCTGAGCGACGAGGACAAGGCGGCTGCGACCCGCATCCTGACGGTGATGCTGAAGAACGCCGCGGCGCTGGGCCAGGAGGCATGAGTGCATGCCCTGGCAGAAAGCCGGCGCTCTGCGGCAAGATTGCAAAGGCCGCGCGGCGCTTCGCTATCCGCCGCCCCGGCGAAGGCATGGAACCGCTTGACAGAAAAGAAAATGTTTGTATAATGGCAGTAAAAGGAGGCATACGGATGAAAATGATGAAGCGGATTTTGTCTGCGGCGATGGCGCTGCTGATCTGTCTTACCGCGGGAGCGGCGATGGCGGAGGAGAAATGGGTGGAGGACTTCCAATATGGTGTGCTGGAGGACGGCACGGCGGAAATCATCGGCTATCGCGGCCCCGGCAAGGAAGAGGGCGAGGCCGTGGAGGTTATCGTCCCCGGCGAGCTGGACGGCTTCCAGGTGACAGGCATCGGTGAGGACGCATTTTACATCTGCGATTCCCTTGGCAGCGTGATCCTGCCCGAGAGCGTAACGGTTATTGGCGACAGAGCGTTTTACGTTTGCGATGTACTCAGCGGCGTGACCCTGCCCGAGGGCGTGCTGAGTATCGGCGCCAGCGCGTTTGAGGAATGCTCCGTGCTGGCCGACATCACCCTGCCGAAGTGTCTGACGGCCATTGGCGACAGCGCGTTTGAGGGCTGTTCAGCCCTGAGCACCGTCGCCCTGCCCGAGGGCGTGACCGCCATTGTGAAGGAAACGTTCAAGGATTGCGAATCTCTGAGCAGCCTGACCCTGTCGGTGGGCCTGACGAAGATTGGCGAGAGCGCGTTTGAGGGCTGCGTGGCTCTGAGCAGCGTCGTTCTGCCCGAGGGTGTGACAAGCATTGCGGACTGGGCGTTTTCGGGCTGCAGCGCTCTGAGCAGCGTGACCGTGCCTGCCAGCGTGACCAGCATCGGCTTTGATGCCTTTGGCCAGTGCCCCCTCCTGACCCTGACGGTGGACAGCGGCTCCTATGCCGAGCAGTACGCCATTGAGAACGGAATTTCCTACGTTTACCCCAGTCAGAATCCGGCGCCTGCCTCCGAGGGCGAAGCTGCCTCCGAGGGCGAAGCTGCCTCCGAAGGCGAAACGACCGCTGAATGAAACCAATAACCGCCCCGGATGCATGCAGCCTCCGGGGCGGTCAGTTTATGAAGGAAGTACCAGCGTTTCCTGTGGCATGGCGGAAGCTCACAGCATCTTCCCTCCACACAAAACCTCCTGCCGCAGTTCACGTTCCACGCAGGAGGTCTTTTTGTTATCAGGTGGGCTGTCACAGGTCTTGCGGTTTATCACAGCCGCAGGGTATCCCCATGCGCAGGCGCCAGTACAGCAGGCCTGTATGGCTCAGCAGCCGCAGGGTCTGTCATTCAGATCGCCCTTCAGTTCGCATTCGCCCAGGGTCTTCATCTTGAAGCCGTTTTTCTTGTACTCCTCATAGTCAAAGGCTTCCAGCTCGTCATAGGCCAGCTTGTGGAACTCATAGAAGTTCTTCCACCACTCATAGCCGTCGCCCATGTTGTGCTCAAGGAAAGCATCGGCCATTTCGATGCCCATCTGCGGGGCTACATAGTGGCCGCCCATGGACAGCACGTTGCAGTTATTGCCGGTAATGCAGCGCAGCGCGGAAGGCACGCTCTCGCAGCAGGCCGCATGCACATGCGGGCACTTGCTGGCCGCGATGTGAATGCCCATGCCGGTGCCGCAGAAGATAATCGCACGCTCGTACTCGCGCTCGGCAATCTTGGTGCCAACCTTGATGCCAATACGATGGAACATTTCGGGATTGGGATCATTGGGGTCCTGCACGCCGACGTCTTCGACCGTCCAGCCCTTCTTCTTGAGGTGGGCAACAACTGCTTCCTTCAAAGGATAGCCGGCGATATCCGCGCCAACCAGAACATACTTGTCCTTCACTGTTTTCATTTGATTTTCCTCCTTTATTTTCTTTCGTCCTTTGGGACGAAGAAATTCTGTTGCTCCTTCGGGCAGAAGCCCGCATCCTCCATCCGTCGTCCATGCACCCGGAGAAGAGGACTGTTCCTGCCCATACATTCCTGCTCCTGCAATCGCTTATGAATGCCGGGGATATTCCAGGAATTCCAGTTCAAATCCGTTCGGGTCGCGGGTCAGGCCGCCTGAGCACCCAAGCTTATCGACGTAGGATACCGGCACATGGAAGGGATAAGCTGTTGAAAGCTGACAGCTGTCTGGAGCCGCAGATCGAGTCGCGCGAATTCGCAGCGGAATTTTTCCTGAAGGATCATTTCTTTATGAAGTGAACGGACTTACCGCGATAGGAACGATCCCTCCTTGACATAGTTGCTTCCAAAGCCGCTGAATACGAAAGGAGTCGGGGTGCCTGTAAGCACTCCGACTCTTCCCATGGTTCATAGACAGTCTGAAGCCCCGGCTGATTTCTCAGTCGGGGCTTCCTTTGAGGCATCAGGCTGTTACAGCTTGATGAAAATCCACTGGCCTTCCTCGTCCAGGGAGATGGCGTACTGCTCAATGCGCTCCACGCCGTCCACCACAATGCGCAGGTCAATGATGTAGCAGGTGTAGCTCACACCATCCACAACCACCTCGCGAACCGGGAACAGCTCCTGCAGCTTTTCCCGGGCAGCGGCCTGTTCCTCCTCGGTCAGGGCAGCCTGACGCTCGGTCACCTTGGTAATCAGGGTGGTGGCCTGATCGGACAGCTCAATGCCCAGGCTCTTCACCGCGGCGCCGATGGCGTCCTCCAGGCCAATGGAGGCCAAGGTCACCACCAGCTGCTCAGGCACGGAAATAGCGGACATCTGCTCGTATTCTTCCTCGGTCAGCACTTCATCCACGCCAACCACCTCAATGGTGACCACCGCGCCTTCCGCCTGCACCTTTTCAACCAGCTGGGTTAGGGGCTCGGTCTCCGCTTCCTCCACCACGATTACCTCGGGCAGGGGAGTGGGCTCAGCAGTAGGCTCAGCAGTAGGCTCAGCGGTGGGTTTAGCCGTGGCAGCGGGCTTGATCGGCGGCACCACGGTGGGCGCCGGGGTGGGCTCAGCCGTCGGAGCAGCGGTAGGTTCGGGGGTCGCCGTGGGAGCAGGCTGCTCATAGCCGCACTCTTTGCAAACGCCGTCCACAAAGGTGTGGGGATAGATAGCGGAATCATTCTCAATATAGTCATAGGCTACGCACAGTTCGCATACATCGCACAGAAGCTCCCATTCATGGAAGCCTTCCAGCTTGTGGGTGTTTTCATCCACAGGGGTTACGGTGCATTCGTCCCAAGCCCAATGCTCCCACTCGCCCTTGTGTGTGCTGGGGTGCGAGCAGGTGGTCGCATAGCCACAGTAGTAGCACACGCCTTCATCGTTCAGGACATGCTTCTCGATCACATTTTCCCGCTCGATTTCGCGGTAGTCCAGGATGGTATAGCAGTCGGGGCAATAGTAATCACCCCACTCAGTACCCTTAACCACCTTGTGGTAGGTTCCATCGATCTGTTCGAATTCGGCATCGCTCCAATCCGAGCTCCAGCTGGCATGCTTATGATCGCAGTAGGGTTCATCGCAGATAATGCACTTGCCGTCTTCATACTCGTGGTTGAACCAGACGGTCTCATCACTGAGTACAACTTCCGACACCTTCTTGCCGCAGATATCGCACCAGATTTCATCAGTGTCGAGATACCTCACGGCATGCTGCATACCGTCGACCCACGTAAGCGATTCTCTCTTGCTTTCCTTCTTGGTGGTGGCGGGGTGCTGGCACTCGTAGCCGCACTCGGTGCAAACGCCGTCCGCAAGGGTGTGGTTGAAGGTGGCGGTGTCATCATACACTTCATTGCGCTTGATAAT
Source organism: uncultured Clostridia bacterium (assembly GCA_945877525.1). GTDB lineage: Bacteria > Bacillota > Clostridia > Christensenellales > Aristaeellaceae > UBA11524. The sequence goes on from CAMDVP010000078.1 coordinate 8,946, forward strand.
CACGCCGCAGTCAGCGCACACATCAATCCAATGATGGTAGCCCGAAATCTGATGGGTCTTGTCATCCACAGGAGTCGGAACAGCCGTGGAGCCATCATTCTCCCAGCGTTCTTCTTCCCTTACGGTGTTGGTATGCTTGCAGGTGCTGGCATAGCCGCAATCCCAGCAAACGCCATTTTCATTGATGCTGTGCTTAGCCAGCTTGCTGTCAATAATCTTCTCATCGGTATAAATTACCGTGCGGCAATCAGGGCAATAGGTGCGATAATACCAGTTGCCATTGATAAACGCGTGGTAGGTATCATCCTTGGGTTCGCAGGCGTCCCATTCCTGGCAAACTTCATCCGTGTATGCGTTGGTATGCTGGCACTCCACAAAGCCGCACCCGCTGCAAACGCCGTCCACAAACGTATGCGCCTCTTCAGGGGAACCCTCATAGCGAAAGACTTCGTCAAACACTTTGCCGCAGTCATTGCACACAGGCGTGGCGTAAACATTCTCCCAGACAATGTGAACCAGACCGTCCAGAGAAGACACCTCGCCGGTTTTTTCATGACGCTCGTTGGTGTAGGTTAGGTTGGTATGCTGGCAATCACAGTTGCACATGGTGCAGACACCGTTCTGGATGGTGTGCGGCTTCTGCACATTGAGGCGCTCGACCTGATCGTTGAAATAAATCACCGTATCGCAGTCGGGGCAGTAGGTGCGGATAGTCCAGCAGCTGATATCAAACACATGTTTATACTCATCCACGGGATAGCAGTAGCCATAGTTCATCAGCGTTTCTTCTGTAGTCGCATTGTAATGCTCGCAGCCCGACCAGTGGCACACGGAGCAAACGCCGTCCACCATGGTATGGGCAATGAAGTTCTCATCCTGACCCATATACGTCGAGCTCAGTATATAGTCGCAGTCAAGGCACACAACGTCTTCGTATTTGTTCACCATGACACGGTGCGTACTGGAGTTATACTGATAGACGCTATTTGCTTCTTCCTCATACCGCGTACGGGTGCTGGTGTTGGTATGTTCGCACTGGTCAGTAGGCGTGGGCACATCTCCCTTGGCAACAGCCAGGGGCATGATGTTGCTCAGCGCCAGCATGATGCACAGGCAACAGGACAACAATTTCTTCCATTTTTGCATTTTGGATCCCCTTTCATGAATCTGTTCTATTCATTCCGCAGCAGACGCCTCGGAATCGAATCCAAAGTGAGGCTTGTACAATTTGGTTTTTCGATTCGCCAAAAATGGAAGCACCCCCCCCCGAAAATTTTTTCGAGGGGGGATGCGGGTGCAAGTGTTCAATTAGTCCACGGTGTAGGGCAGCAGCGCGATGGCACGGGCGCGCTTGATGGCCTCGCTCAGCTGACGCTGATGCTTGGCGCAGTTGCCACTCATACGACGGGGCAGGATCTTGCCGCGCTCGTTCACAAAGCGGCGCAGGCGGTTGATGTCCTTGTAATCGATGTACTCGATCTTATCCACACAGAAGCTGCACACCTTCCGGCGGGGGCGACGGCCTCCGCGGGGACGGGGCCTTCTTTCACCACGTTCTTCAGACATTGGATGGGCCTCCTCTCGTTAAGACTTGAGCGTTAAAAGGGCAGTTCGTCGGTTTCCACAGCCGTGAAGCCGCTGCTCTGCGCGGTGGGCGCGGGAGCACCGGGAGCGGGGGCGTAGCCGCCGCCCATGCCCTGGGCCTCGTTCCGGCTGGTAAGGAATTCGACATCATCGGCGGTGACCTCAAGGGAAACGCGGGTGGTGCCGTCGTTGCCCTGGTAGGTGCGGGCGGTCAGGGGACCGGACACGAACACCTTGCGGCCCTTGGCCAGATACTTCGCGCAGTTCTCGCCCAGCTGCCTCCAGGCCGTCACGCGGAAAAACTGCGCGTCGTCCTGCTGGGGCTGCGCGCCATCCTGCTGGCGGCGGCCGCTGCGGTTGTTCACCGCGATGGTGAAGTCGCACACGGTGTAGCCGCTGGGGGTAGTGCGAAGCTCGGGGTCACGGGTCAGGTTGCCGATCAGGATGATCTTGTTCATGCTTGTATCCTCTTGGTGCCTTTACTCGGCGTCGGCAGCGGGAGCTTCAGCCTCAGCGGCGGGAGCAGCCTCGGGCGCGGGAGCGGCTTCCTCAACGGGAGCGGCCACGGGCGCGGGACGCACGGCGCGGGGCTTGACGTTGCTGCGCTTTTCCACGAGCTTCACCACGAGATAGCGGAGCACGCTGTCGTAGATCTCCAGGTTGCGCTCAAGCTCACGGGGCAGATCGGCGGGCGCCTTGAAGGTCACCAGCACGTACCAGCCTTCGGTCTTGTAGTTGATGGCATACGCCAGGCGGCGCTTGCCCCAGGTCTCATCGACCTTTTCCACCTCACCACCGTTAGCAGCGATCAGGGCGGACACCTTCTCGATCAGTTCCTTACGAGCGGTTTCCTCCAGCGCAGTATCGATGATGTAGGTCAGTTCATACCTATTCATCACTTTCACCTCCTCTTGGACTTATGGCGATACACCTGCGTATCGCAAGGATGTGCCAATTAGGGATTATAACAGACAACGCAAGGAATTTCAAGCCTTTCCGCGAAAAAAAGATAAAAAAAGAACTGCCTGCGGGTGAACAGCACCCCATTTGTTAGACAGTATGGTATACTACTAACGAATGGGGT
>CAMDVP010000079.1 GCA_945877525.1 uncultured Clostridia bacterium
CAGCTTGCCGTTCAGCTCGGGGATGACCAGGCCGATGGCCTTGGCAGCGCCGGTGCTGTTGGGAACGATGTTGGCGGCGCCGGCACGGGCACGACGCAGGTCGCCCTTGCGATGGGGGCCGTCCAGGATCATCTGGTCGCCGGTGTAGGCATGCACGGTGGTCATGATGCCGCTCTGGATGGGGAAGGCGTCGTTCAGGGCCTTAGCCATGGGAGCCAGGCAGTTGGTGGTGCAGGACGCGGCGGAGATGATCTGGTCGTCCTTGGTCAGGGTTTCGTTATTCACGTTGTACACAATGGTCTTCAGGTCCTTGCCGGCGGGCGCGGAGATGACAACCTTCTTGGCGCCAGCGGTGATGTGGGCCATGGACTTTTCCTTGGAGCAGTAGAAGCCGGTGCACTCCAGCACCACGTCCACGTCCAGGGCGCCCCAGGGGCAGTCGGCAGCGTTCTTTTCGGCGTAGATCTTGATTTCCTTGCCGTCAACGATGATGGAGTTTTCAGTGGCCTCCACGGTGTGGAGATTCTCGCCGATACGGCCGCAGTAGGAGCCCTGCGCGGTGTCGTACTTCAGCAGGTGGGCCAGCATGGCGGGAGAGGTCAGGTCGTTGATGGCGACGATTTCGTAGCCCTCAGCGCCGAACATCTGACGGAAAGCAAGACGGCCGATACGGCCGAAGCCATTGATAGCAACCTTAACAGCCATTGGATGATACCTCCTTGTATTTGGTCGCGGATTGTTCCGTATACTATTCTACCCAATTTTGCGCTATTTTGCAATAGGGTTTATGCTTTTTCATGAAGTTTTGTGAAAAAATTCACACTTGTGGTAATAATGCATCCCGCCGGGGCTGGAAATCCCTTTCAAATAGCCTTAACCAGAAACAGCTCCATGGGCTGTTCATACCCCGGCACGTCCATCACCAGCCCGCCGCAATCCCTGTACCCCAGGCGGCGGTAGAAGTGCTGCGCGTCCTCATCCACCTGGGTGGAGGTCAGCAGCATGCCATGGCCCTGTTCCTTCATGTCCTGCTCCCAGTGTTCCATCAGCAGCCGACCATAGCCCTTCCTTTGATGGGGCCAGTCCACAAACAGCATCGTGCAAAAGGGCGTGTTGTCCCAAAACAGATTGTAGCGCAAAAGTCCCACCGGCACGCCGTCCTCCTCCAGCACATAACCCTGCCGTCGCGCCACCTTCTGCATGAACTCGCTTTCCGCCAGGTGCCCGTCCAGCCGGAACCAGAAGTCCCGATCCTTTTCCTCCGCATAGCGGATTTCCGTCATGTCAAACCATTCCTTTCCGCAGCTGCCGGTCAATCACATCCAATACAGCTTCCACATTTTCGTCGGAATACTCGATTTCCGAGGAATACAGCCGCGCTGTTTCCACCAATCCGTCCATGGTCTGATCATGGCTGAACATGTGCCGGAGCAATCGCCACATGATCGCGCAGTACGCCAGATGCCCGGAGAAGTCCCCGTCCTCCAGACCGGCGGGCAAATGCCGGTACAACAGATAGACCATCAGCTGCTCCAGGGGAATCTCCCAGCGCGCATCCACCGTCTTTTCTTTCTGATCCAGCCGCGAAAGACAGTCCTCCCAGGCCATATCCAGTCTCTCCAGCTTTTTCAGCTCTGCCGCCCACTCTTCCGGATGGATGTCGGCGTTCATACCAGCGCATGCCAGAAGCCGGTTCGCCCGCTCTGTCATGTGGAACGTTCTGTCCTGAGCAATAGCCAGCAGTTGATCACGCCATGGCAGAAAGCCGTCGTCCTCTTCCTCCGGCTGTCCGTCGTCCTCAAGCAGTACAAGCCCGGTCTTTTTTTCCCGGCTCAGCAGCAACCTGCCCGCCGCCTCGCAGCACAGCCCCAGCCCGATTTCGATCCTGCCGGGCAGAAAGCTGCGGTAGCGTGGATGATCGGCACAGATTTGGCACAGGCTGTTTTCTCCTAATGTCAGAATCAGTTGACACAGACCGCTTTTTGTCAGAAAGGGGCAGCGCTCGTCTTCCTCCAGCCGGAAGCAGCCTGCTTCCCAATTGATTTTCTCCCGTAGCTTTTCCCCGATGGTCCCGCCGGTGCGGCGGTAGCGCTCCAGGGACTCTTCGTCTATGTCGATTTCCCAGCCCGCGCAGCAGGTATGGGCGCACCGATCCATCAGGCAACGGAACTGCTCGTAGCCGCTGATCGCATACAGCTTCACTCCGCCGTGTCCTCCAGATGGCGCTTCAGCTCCGCCAGGTGCAGCGATTCCTCCCGGGCAATGTTCATGAACGCCTCAGCTGTTTCGGCCCTGTCGCACTTTTTGGAAAAGTCGAGATAGGTTTCCACCGCGTCCTTCTCATTCTCCGCCGCAAAAGCATACAGCCCCCGCAGGGTGGAAAGCCCCTGCTTCCGTTCCATTTCCATCACCCCACCGGGAAACAGCACCTCCGCCGCCAGTGCTTTAAGCAGCATCCGCTCCTCGCTTTTTTCCAGCCCGCAGTCTGCCCGCATGGCCGTGAAACGGCGCAAATGTTCCCGTTCATCTGACAGAATCTCCCGGATTCCCTTTTGAACCCCTTCGTCCTGCGCCAGCAGAAGCGCCCGCTCATAAATGCCGATGGCGCGGCGCTCCATTTCCATCGCCACGCACAGGGCCTGGTTTTCATTGCGAACAATCATGTCTTTTTTCCTTTCTCCATGGCAAAAGACCGGTTATCCTCCGCTTCTGCACTGCAATCCACATGGTTATCCACACTTATCCACAACTTTATCCACAGTTTGCACAGACCGCAGGACTCCAGCGGACATTTTTTCCACATTATCCACAGGTTTTCCACAGTCTGCTGGTCATAACTTTTTTTCGGGACAAATTGCCGCAAAGCCTTTCGGCATAAGCGTTTCCCGTCATGCCATAAAGAAAAGCTCCCTTTGCCCGCGGGCAGGGAGCCTGTGGAAATCCGAAGTTATTCCTTCTCAGCGAAATATTCGTTCAGCTGATGCACCAGCTCATCGGCGTTCGCGCCATGGGCCATGCAGGCTTCCTCAATGGACTCTGCCGTGGCATGGGGGCAGCCAAGGCAATGCATGCCAAACTCCATAAAGATGCGTGCCGTGCCGCGATCGGCCGTCAGCACCTGCGCCAGAGTCATGCTCTTATCAACCGTCATGGTATCATCATTCCTTTCCTTTGGATAAGTCAATCATACTTCATCATGCCCGTTCTGTCAAGGGAAATACCACACAAATGAAAGGTGCAGTTTTTCCAGGAAAAGCCGTCAGTCATCCAGCTTCACAGGCAGGTCGGTTTCGTTAAAGGGGTCGTGTCCCTCATAGCCGTTCAGGTTGATTTGTCCATCTGCTACGGGCAGCGCGTCCTCCCTTTTCACCGCCACGGGCTCCGGGGCTGTCAGAAGATGCACCGTCAGATAACCATCTTCCTCAAACTCCAGCCGGATTTGTTCTCCAAAGCGGGTCATGGCGATGACCTCCGTCTGCCTGCACCGGGCCCTGCGGGCATATTCCTCGGCAATTTCCGCCCGCCCCCAGAAGTGCATGGGAACCAGAAGCCTGGGCTTCACGCTCAGAATGAAGTAATTCGCTCCCGCGTCGAACAGACGCCCCTGTCTGGGATCTACCGGGAAGAACGCCAGGTCAATGCTTTCCTTCATGATAGGATCCACTGCCCGGCGGAAGCGCTCGTCCGCCTCTTCAATTTCCTTGATGGTGGATTCCTCCCGCCAGTGCCAGAAGTTCAAATCCCCTGCATGGAAGATATGCACGCCGCACAGATCCACCAGAAAGCTTACGCCCAGATCGGTGGACTCAAACGCCTTCACCCTGACCCGGGAACTGAGTTCCATTTCATCTCCTGGGGCCATGCGGCGGCCCCGGGTGCCCACAGGCATGTCGCTTGACACAATATAGGTCACGGGCACTTCCTTGCGCCACTCAAACACCGCTGGATCCAAATGATCCGGATGCTCGTGGCTGATGAACACATAAATTTCCTTGTATGCGCGCAGCATGTCCGGCGTGATTCGCTTGCTCTCGGGAAGCTCGCCCTTTTCGCCCAGCCAATAGTCGAACACCAGCAGCACGTCGTCCATCGCCGCGGAGAATCCGCTGTGATGATAGTAGGTTACATCCAGCCATTTTTCCATAGCATGAGCACCTCCATGAAACCGGGCTGGAACACGTCTTTTCCAGGGCCCGGCACGATTCATCGGCCCTGCCCTGCGCATGGCCTGAGAATAAGAGCCTCGGGCAGCTCATCTATCTTGAAGCCGCCCGGGTATCAGGCGGCGGATTGCCGGTCGCTCACTTTGGATATTATGCCATGGAAAACCCTTTTTGTCAATTTATTTGGACTTTTTTAGTGGTTCAGTCCCATTTTTTTATTCAAAACAGTCCTGTTTTTTGTTGAAAGTACCACTTTTAATCCATTTTGATCATTTGGCTATGATCCTCTCCCTCCGCCTGGGGCAGGCGGATGCCCATCAGGCCCGCCAGGGTGGGCGCCACATCCCTCATGGGCATTGCCGGCATCGTCACGCCCTCCCGGATGCCGCGGCCACGCACCGCCAGCAAACAGTTTTCCGCCGGACTTCCCGGGCCGAAACCATGCGGTGCCTTTTCCCGCTTTGCCTGGGGAAGCCCGTCCGCGAACACGACCCCTGGCGCGGCTTCCACCGCCAGGTCAGGCCCCGCCACGCAGCCGAGCCTGTCCAGCTCCTCCCGGTCATAGACATGGCTCACCCCTGTCTCCTGCATGTGCCCGTTCAGCCAGCCTTTCACATTCTCCGGCTTTTCCGTAAATACATAGGCCGACATGCCGTTGGATTGCACCTGGGCCTTCATTCCCGCTTTTGTCAGCGCGTTTCCAAGGACAACAGGCTTGTCCACATCCGCCTGTCCGTGATCGGTGACCACCGCCAGCAGCGCGTCCTCCATGCCGGGCGAATGCTGCATGACCTCCCACAGCGCCTTGACCCGTTCCTCCTGTCGCTTCAGCCCTGCCATGGCTTCCGGACTGTTTACGCCGTGGAGATGCCTCATTTCATCTACATCCACCAGATGCAGCGCCGTCAGCTCCGGCTGATGGGCCGCGATGACGTCCTTTCCCAGGATCACGGCATAATCGCTCAGATATGGCTCTCGAATGCTTTTGCGTTTTCTTCCGTGCTTGATCTCCATGTGCAGAATCCATCCCGGCGTGCCATAGGCCAGCATTTTTGTCACCTGATTTTCTCCCGGCAATGCCAGTACCTCCGGAAAGTTCCATCGGATGGCGCGGCTTTTGCCCGTCACCGGCCAGAGCATGGACGCGCACCTTCCCCCTTCCCGGCGCACCGCCTGAAACAGGGTTTCCCGCCTGACCTGACCTTCCTCCCAGTACCATGCGCGCATGGCGGCTTCCTTGTCCGGCTGGAAGGGCTGATTCTGTCCAATGCCATGGCCGGCAGGGTCACAGCCGGTTACCAGTGTGGTATGCGCCGGATAGGTCAGCGCCGGAAACACCGTTTTTACCTTTGTGCATACCGCCGCATGGCGAAGCCATTCCCCCAGCCAGCCTTCTTGAAATTGCTTCATGTCCTGCTCAAATACCGCGTCCAGGGACACCAGCACCATCTTGCGCATATTGCGCCTCCCGTGTCAGATTCTGTAAAGTAATCTTTTTCTTTTATCGAAGCTTGCCTGATATTTTCCGCCCATGGCTCTCACCATGTCCTTGGCCCGCTCGATACCGTCGTAGTCCCGCGCCGTATCATGGCTGTCGCTGCCGAAGGTGAAGTTTTCCCCTCCCAGTTCGATATACCTGCGAAGAATGCTTCTATGGGGCAGTGTATCCCCCGTGGAGGCATAACCGGATGTATTGACCTCGATACATTTGTCGTTTGCAATCACATATTTCAGCAGCGTGTCAAAGGCATCCGGCGCATCCTCATAGACCAGCGGTCTTTCCTTTCCCTGATAAACGCTGAACTTCGCCACATACCCGATATGCGCCACGCTGTCGAAATCCATCCACTGCGTGACGGAGCTTGCCTTTGCCTCGGCATACTCTCTGTAAGCCTGCTTTCGTGTTTTTCCATCAAAATACTCAGGTGCGCAGTAGCAATCCACCCCATTGACCAAATGGAGGCTTAGCAGGCGAAAGTCCAGCGGAAGCGAATCCAATTCCTTCATGATGGCATCCCGGCACAGCGGATTGTCGCCAATTTCCACCCCTGTACGAATTGTCAGCTGCGGATAGCGCTGTCTTGCCTCCCTGACCTCCTGAAACACTGCATCCCATAGCGGTGGCACATCACAGGTGGAATCTGGATGTCCCGGTTCAATATGCTCTGTCAGGCATATTTCCCCCACGCCCTTTTCCAGCATGGTTCGGCATAATTCGTCCAGGCTCTGCCTTCCGTCAAAGGAATGCAGCGTGTGCAGATGATAATCCATTCTTCTTTGTTCCACGTGAAACACTCCTTTATGGCAGTACCCTGTATGCTTTTCCCCTGCCCAGGGCATAGAGCCACTTTTCCTTAACGGGCATACCTGTGATTCTTTCCAACGCCTGCTGGTACCAGTGCAGCTGCAGCGTATACCGCTCTATAAATGCCTGTTCGTCCTCAATTCTGTCCGTTTTGTAGTCCACCAGCACCCACGCGTCGTCTTCCCGGAAAACGCAGTCCATGACGCCCTGCAGCAGCGTACCATCCTCATCCATGCGCAGGTTGAAGCTCCATTCCCGATGAACCTCGGGGCTTCCCAAAAGCCTTTTTCCCAATGAGCCTTCAAAAAACTGAAGCAGTCCTCTGTGGCTGATAACGTTGACCTCTTCTGTGGTCAGGCATTCCTGGGCTTCGAGTCGTCGGATTTCTTTCCACAGCGCATCCGACAGGTTTTCCGCTTCTTTCAGTGCATCCAGATTCAACAGGGCCAGCGCGCGGTGAACTACTGTTCCTCTATCCGCGCCGGATAGCTTTCCTTTCTCCATGAATGCCGGACGAGACGGCAGTTCGCTAAGTCGAAGTGGCGAAACGATGATTTCCGCCTGACGCTTGGTTTCTTCATCCTCATCCCCGTCCGTGAGAGGCATGGGGTCCTTCAGCACGTTTTTTTTGGAGATGCTGCTTACAGAGGTTTTCAGGGGCTTTGCCATTTTCTGAGATGATATTTCCAACCATTTTAATGCTTTGTTTTCTTCTGTTTTGCTATAAAGCATTTGCTTCAGCATAACCTGCACATTGTGCAACAGAATGTCCTTTTCCACATTCTGTGCTGCCATGCTGTCCCATGTTCGAATTACCCACGGAACCTCCCCTTGCTGATATTCCCCGTACTGATGCACCGTCTGCATGATCCAATCCATCATACTTTCAGCCGACCACACGCTGAAGGATCCTGCGGGCAGCATCCAATTCTGTTTGCCTTCTGCCGGGGCTGTTCCAATCAGTATCAGCCTTTCCCGGGCCCTGGTCATGGCTACATACAGCAGCCGTGCCCGTTCCGCCTTCTCGTCAAGTAAGCGCTGAATATCAAAGGCCTCGTCCCCCAGGGTTTCTCTGCGAATATTCAGCGACCTGTTTACATAGGGCAGGCAAACTCCCAGCCTGCTGTGCATTTTCAGCCCGGACCTTTTCGCCAGGTGCATTTTGCTGCTCAGGCGCAGGCAAAACACCACGGGAAACTCCAGACCTTTGCTCTTGTGGATCGTCATAATGCGCACAAGGTTCTCGTTTTCTCCCAGGGTTTTCGCGCTGCGGCTGTCACCAGCCTGCTGCTGCTGATCAATCATTTTCAGAAAGCCGTTGAGGGTTACACCGCCGTTATCCTCATATTCCGAAGCCCGCTGACACAGTAAGCGCAAATTGGCCTGGCGCAGTTTTCCCTCCGGCAGCGCTCCGCAGGCCGCGTAAAATCCGCTTTCCCGCATCAGGTACCACACAAAGTCCCTGATCCGCATGGTTTCCGCCTGAAACCGCCAGCTGTCCAGCGTGGCCCACACATCAGCGCATCGATTTCCATGAGGTGTATCCTGCGCCCTGCATTCGTGAAACGCCTCATGGAACGGTACGTCCCGCCCTGTCTTGCACAACCGTATATTTGCCAGTTCCTGATCTTTGAACAGGAATGGCGTCATCTTCAACACGGACAAGAGCGGCACATCCTGCAGAGGATTGTCCAGCACTGTCAGTAGCGCCGTCATGGTACGGATTTCCGGCAGGCCAAAGTAGCTTTCAGCCCCGTCATAATATACCGGCACTCCCTGCTTCTGCAAAAGCTCCGCCAGGACCGACCCCACCCGCGCAACCTTTGGCAGCAGGATAACCATATCCCTGTATTCATACCTTCTGGATATGCCGTTTTCCTCCAGGCTCTGGGTCAGCAGAAACTTCACCCTGTCCACCACAGCCTGGCTTTCTGCCTCCAGCCCTGTCGCAGTATTTTCGCCTTCGTTTGATGTGTCCAGCAGATGAATTTCAACCTCCGGATCATTTTCCGTTACCCTCCCAGGTATCAACTCATCCTCCGGCAGGTAGTCCAGTTCCGTTACATCCGCCCTCATAATCTGTCTGAACACGATGTTTGTCGCGTCCAATACTGCTTTTCTGGAGCGAAAGTTTTTTTGAAGAAAAATTCGTCTTTCCCGTGCGTGTTCGTCATCGGAATATGTCCTCATACGCTGAAGAAACAGGGTTGGATCAGCCAGACGAAAGCGGTAGATGCTCTGTTTCACGTCGCCGACCATAAACAGGCAGCTGTTTTTCCCATGAATGCTTTGCAGAATTGCGTCCTGCACCGCAGATACATCCTGACATTCGTCCACAAAAATATGGTCGTATTCACCCTGCAGGCGTTCACGGCATTCTTCATTTTTCAGAATGGTCAGCGTCATTTGCTCCATGTCGCTGAAATCCATGACATTTTGCCGCAGCTTGTATTCGTCGAAATACTTCTTTGTTGTTTCAACCAGTATGGATAGACCCCGAAGCTCCTGCTGGATCATGTTAAGCTCTGTCCCTGTTTTCTCTCTGTCCAGATTCAGTGCCTTGGCTTGTTCCTTCACAATGGTCTTGATTTCATCGCGGATATCCGCAAAGCGTTTCTTCCACGCCTTCTGGTTTTCCGTCAGACCGCGGCATACCGCAGCCTTTTCAAAGGACGTCGTGGCCAGAGCCTCCGCAAGTTCTTTTGGTGAAGATAGGTCTACCTGCATCAGCCTGCGATACATCTCGCAGTCCTTCTGATAGGTTTCTTCCAGCTGCGGCACAGCGTCCTCTTCCATCAGCATGCGTTTCTGTGCTGAGAGCAGGGACTCAATGCCCTGAAGTTGGCGCTGTGCATTCGCCGCCAGCACAGCAAACCATGGATGATCCTCATACGGCTCCTGATTGATTTTTTCCACTTGCCATTCCAGCCAGTCGAACGGATCGGGCAACGACATAAGAAAGGTATACAGTCGATGGGTCATATTCCGTATTTCGTTCTGCTCAAAGGACTCGGCAAACAGATGAAACTCCTCATGATTGCTTTCCAACAGTTCATTCATGGCGTCACAAAAAGCCGATTCAAACAGCGCCTGCTGTTGTTGTTCTTCACAAACCCTCGTCAGGGGATCAACGCCAACGGCCTGAAAATCGTTGCGGATCACTTTCTGACAAAAGGAGTGAATGGTCGAAATTTCGGCATTTTCCAGCTCATCCAGTGCCTGTCCCATGCGTTCCGGATCGCTTTGCGCCTCTTTGATCATGCGTTGGTTCAACCTTTGGCGCATTTCCGCCGCAGCGGCCCGGGTAAAAGTAACGATGAGCATACGGTCAAGGTGATACCCTTCGCGAACCAGCCCGACAATACGTTCCACCAGCACGGCTGTTTTGCCGGAACCTGCCGCAGCGCTGACGAGAATGGTATGGTTTCTCGCTTGAATAGCCGCCTGCTGCTCTTTTGTCCACTGGGGCATATCATCACCTCATTCGTTTTGTTTCACGTGAAACAATTGTTTTCTTCCCCTACGTTTTCTCTGTCATAAGGGTTTTTTCCTGCTTTTTATATCGTTTATATAATTATATATATTAAGTCATGGTTAATGGTTTATTTTTCTTTTTGTTTGTCAGTTGATTGCGATGAAAAGGGTCAAAGTCGGACGCAGACGGACATTCTGACGCAGAAAACCTCTTTACGTGTTTTCATCGCAAAAGAAAAAAGCGCCAGTATTTTCCTTTTTAGCAAAAACCGGCGCTTATTGTAATTCGGGATCTTCCTGAAAATCCGGCTGCGGAGGTATCTCCTCCCCCTGGCTGATTTCCCGCACCCGGGCGCTGCTGTTCTTAGAGAGGAACACCTGATAGCTTCGCTTTTCACGGCAGCCCTCCAGGTCGCTTTCATCCGTACAGGTAATGAAGGTCTGCACGCCGGACATTTCCCGCAGAAGGCTTGTGCGGCGGGTCATATCAAGTTCGCTCATCACATCATCCAGAAGCAGTACAGGCGTTTCCCCCGTTTCCCGGCGAAACACCTCCATTTGGGCAAGCTTCATGCTCAGAGCGGCCGTTCGGATTTGCCCCTGGCTGGCAAACAGCCTCATATCCCGTCCGCTCAGTGTAAGCGCAATATCATCCCGATGGACGCCAAAGCCGGTAGCACCCTTTAATATGTCCTCATGCCTGCCCTGGCGCAGCGCGTCACGAACCCGACTGACAATCTCCCCGTCCTCCCGAAGGCAGCCGACATAGCGCATGCCGAACTGCTCAGTTTCGCGTCCGCTGATGGCGCAATACTTTTGTCCCGCGCATTCCGCCAGCTCGTCCAGCACATGTCTGCGCATGGGAATAAGCGTTTGACAGGGAATGGCCATGGCCTCTTCAAAGGCGTCGAGCATGCCGTTTTCACATCGTCCGCCGCGTTTGACGTCGCGGAGAATGGCGTTACGCTGTTCCAGAGCTTTATGATACTGCTGAAGCGCAAGGAAATATCCGGTCGAGAGCTGGCTGAGGAGCATATCCAGAAAACGTCTGCGAACCGCCGGTCCATCCTTCACAAGCATGAGATCCTCAGGGGAAAAAATCACGCACTGAAGATTACCCATCAGGTCAGAAAGCCGCTGGGCGCGTTTTCGTTCAACAAACACCTGCTTTTTTCTGCTTTCGCCAGGGGTCAGCTTCACGGCCACGTCGATTCGTCCGTTCTCCCGGCGCACCTGCACACCGCAGGCCGCCATGGGCATGCCCTTTCGAACCACCTCCCGATCAATGCTCGTGCGATGGCTTCGACCCAGGGCACAATAATGAACGGCCTCCAGCAAATTTGTCTTGCCGGAGCCGTTCTGCCCGAACAAAATATTGACCCCCGGATGCGGCTTCAGCGTCAGCTCCTCATAATTCCGAAAGTCCCTCAGCTTGATGCTCTCTATAATCATGGCTTTACTCCAACGCCCAGAGGGTGCTGTCCTCTGGACTCCCGGTCAGGGCGCTGCCCTGACAACCCGCCAGGGGCGCTGCCCC
>CAMDVP010000080.1 GCA_945877525.1 uncultured Clostridia bacterium
CTGGAGCAGGGCAACCGCTCGGTGCTTTCGGGCCGGCTGGTGTCCGCCCTGCGGGACTGCCTGCGCCACGGGCAGCAGGCCATGCTGCTGATGAACCGCCGGGGGTACAACGCCTTCATCAGCTGCCGCAGCTGCGGCCATGTAATGAAGTGTCCCAACTGCGACGTGTCCCTGACCTACCATGTTCAGGGTGGCGACGGGCAGCTGCACTGCCACTACTGCGGCCATGCCGAGCCTCCGCCCCAGGTGTGCCCGGAGTGCGGCAGCCGGTATATCCGCTACTTCGGCGCGGGCACCCAGAAGGTGGAGGAGGAATTGCGCCGCCTGTTTCCCGGGGTGGGAGTGGCGCGCATGGACATCGACACCACCTCCGGCAAGGACGGGCATCAACGGCTCCTGGACGAGTTCCGCTCCGGGCGGGCCCGGGTGCTGGTGGGCACGCAGATGATCGCCAAGGGCCTTGATTTTCCCCGGGTAACGCTGGTGGGGGTGGTGGCGGCGGACATGACGCTGAACCTCCCCGACTACCGCTCACGGGAGCGCACCTTTCAGCTGCTGACCCAGGTAGCGGGCCGGGCCGGGCGGGGCGAAATCCCTGGCCAGGTAATCATCCAGACCTACAAGCCGGAGGATCCCACCATCCTGGCCTCATCAAGGCAGGATTACCGGGCCTTCTTCGAGGAGGAGTTCGCCAGGCGGCGCACGGGGCTGTATCCGCCCTTCACCATCCTGGCGCGGCTGCTTGTGGAATCCTCCGCGGAGGCTGCCGCCCGGGAGCATGCCCAGGCGCTGCACCGCCGCTGCGAGGCGCTGCTGGACAGCCATCCCGCCTGGAAAAAACGTACCCTGCTCATGCGGCTGGATCAGCCCTCGGTAACCATCCTCCGGGGGAAGAGCCGGTGGCAGATTCTCTTCAAGCTCCTGGTGCACAAGGAAACCGAGCTTTTCGCCGCCGAGCTGACGGCCATGGCCCGGGAGGAAGCACCCGGAACGGACACCTATTTTGAATATAACCCGACCACCATGATGTAAGGAGATATGATAACGATGGCAATCCGCAATATTGTGAAGCTTGGAGACGACTGCCTCCGCAAGGTGTGCAAGCCCCAGGAGAAATTCGATCTGCGGCTGTGGCTGCTGCTCAAGGACATGGCCGACACCATGTACAAGGCCGAGGGCGTGGGCCTGGCGGGCCCCCAGGTGGGGGTTTTGCGCCGGGTGGTGGTGATTGACGTGGGCGACGGGCTGGTGGAGCTGGTCAACCCCGTGATTGTGGAACGCTCCGGCGAACAGTGCGGCCGCGAGGGCTGCCTGAGCCTGCCGGGCCGTCAGGGCATTGTGACCCGCCCCAACCGTGTGAAGGTGCAGGCCCAGGACCGCAAGGGCAAGCCCTTTGAATTCGAGGCGGAGGGCTTCTTCGCCCGGGCAGTGTGCCACGAGCTGGATCACCTGGACGGAAAGCTGTACATCGATGTGATGGACCGCGAGCTGACCGAGGAAGAAATCGAAGGCCATGTGCCGGAGGACGACAACGAATGAGAATCGTATTCATGGGTACGCCGGAATTTGCCGTACCGTCCCTGCGGGCGCTGTGCGAGCATGGCTATGAGGTGGTCGGGGTATTCACCCAGCCCGACCGCCCCAAGGGCCGGGGTAACAGGCTGACGCCCTCCCCGGTGAAGGAATACGCCCTGGCGCAGGGAATTCCCGTGTTCCAGCCGGAGAAAATCCGCCGCGATGGCGTGGACGACCTGCGCGCCCTGGCGCCGGATTTGTGCGTAACGGCGGCCTTCGGGCAGATTCTTTCCCAGGAAATTCTTGATATTCCGCCCATGGGCAGCGTGAACGTGCATGCGTCGCTGCTGCCGCGTCACCGGGGCAGTGCGCCCATCAACTGGGCCATTCTGCAGGGCGACCGTCAGGCGGGCGTAACCACCATGATGATGGCCCGGGGCATCGACACCGGCGATATGCTGCTTGCCGCCTCCACGGACATTCTCCCCGGGGAAACGGCGGGGGAACTGACGTTGCGGCTGAGCGAGATCGGCGCGTCACTCCTGCTGGAAACCCTGCAGGGCATGACGGACGGCAGCGTGAAGCCCATCCCCCAGGATGAAGCCCAAATGACCTACGACCCCATGCTGACCAAGCAGATGGGCATCATCGACTGGTCAGAGTCGGCGGAGGCCATTGTGAACCGCATCCATGGCCTGAACCCCTGGCCGGGATGCTCCACCGCCATTCAGGGCGGCAGGCTGAAGCTATTGCGGGCGAAAACTGCCTGCGGCAGCGGCGCGCCGGGGGAAATCCTGTCGGCGGATGTAAAGGCGGGCCTTGTCATTGCCTGCGGCAGCGGCGCGGCGGAAATCGTGCAGCTGCAGGCCCCGGGCGGCAAGCCCATGAATGCCCGAGACTACCTGCGCGGCCATGCCCTGGCTGTGGGCACGGTGCTGAAAGAGGATAACGTATGAGCGACGAACAGAAACGCGGCGGATCCGGTGCTCGTGGGGGAAAACCTTCCTTCGGACGAGGAAATCATCAAACAGGTGGCGCCGGAAAGCCTCAGCATGGGTATAAGTCAAACGAAAGTGGCAGCAGAGCGGGAAGCCGCGGTGCAAAGACTGCATTCGCGGATGGAAAGTCCTCATCCAGTGGGGATAGGAAGCCATTTACCAATGGAAGCAGGCATTCCGGTGGGAATCATCCTGCTTATGGACAGAAAAGCCGGGACTTCCGTGGAAATAAAAAGCCCGAGAAGAAGGCCGTACCCGTGGAGGGCATGCCTGCCCGGCGCATGGCGCTGGCCGTTATCCGCCAGGTAACGGAAAGCGGCGCGTATGCCTCCCTGGCGCTGGATGACAAGCTGGTGAAAAGCGGGCTGAACCCTGCCGACCGCCGCCTGACATCCCGCCTGGTGTATGACACGCTGGAGCATCTGCTAACCATCGACCATGCCCTGAGCCAGGTAATGGCCAAGCCGGATACCGACATCAAGCTGAGGAACATCCTGCGCCTGGGCGCATGCCAGATTCTGCTGGAGGACCGCATCCCCGAAAGCGCCGCCACCAACACCTGTGTGGAGCTGTGCCGCGAGCTGGGCATGGACGGTCTGGCAGGGGTGTGCAACGGCATTCTGCGCAATCTGATCCGCCAGAAGGACGCGCTGTCCTGGCCCGACCCGGAGAAGGAGCCCGTGCGGGCGCTGTCCATCCAGCATTCGGTGCCGGAGTGGCTGGTGGAGCGCCTGCAGGATGACTGGGGCGACGAAGCCGAAGCACTGATGGCTGCTCATGAGCCGGAAAGCTGCATCACTGTACGCCCCAACCTGACGGAGTTGGATGACGAGAGCTTTGAGAAGCTGCTGGAGAAAAAGGTCTGGCAGCATGAGCGGGGCATGGTGCCTCACAGCTGGCGAATCCGCGGTATGGCCGACGTAGGTCGGGACGCGGACTTCCTGCAGGGGCGCTTCAGCATTCAGGGGGAAAGCAGCATGATGGCCTGCCTGGCGCTGTCCCCCAAGCGGGGCGCTCAGGTGCTGGACGCCTGCGCGGCCCCCGGCGGCAAGGCCTGCCTGCTGGCGGAGATGATGGGCGGTTCCGGCCGGGTGCAGGCGTGGGAGCTGCATCCCCACCGCACCGAACTGATCGCCGCCCAGGCTCGCCGGCTTCATCTGGAGAATGTGCGGCCCATGACCCGGGACGCCTCCGTCCACCGGGCCGACCTGTACGAAACCATGGACGCGGTGCTGCTGGACGCGCCCTGCTCGGGCCTGGGCGTGATGGCCGACAAGCCCGACGTGAAATACCGCGTCACCCCCGAAAGCGTGGCGGAGCTGACCGCCCTGCAGTCGCGGCTGCTGGACGCAGTGGCCCCCTATGTGAAAAAGGGCGGCACGCTGGTGTATTCCACCTGCTCGGTGCTCAAGGATGAAAACGAGCGGCAGATTGCCGCGTTCCTTGTGCGCCACCCCGAGTTTGAGGTGGAGGCGCTGCCGGACACCATTCCCGAAGCCTTCCGCCGGCATGCCGGGCAGGGGCTGCAGCTGCTTCCTCATCGGGATCATGTGGGCGGCTTCTACATCTGCCGCATGCGGAGGAGAAAAGCATGACCGAGCTGACCGGGATGACCCCCGCGGAGCTGACGGACTATTGCCGGGAGCAGGGGCTGCCCGCCTTCCGTGGCAGGCAGATATTCCGCTGGATCCATCAGGGCGCAGACTTTGACGGCATGACCAATCTGCCCCTTGCCCTGCGGGAAAAGCTCCGGCAAATCGCCGTGGCCCAGCCGGTGGAAATCGTTGACCGGCGGGAATCCCGTCTGGATGATACGGTGAAGTTCCTCTTTGGCCTCAAGGACGGCAATTGCGTGGAGGGCGTGCTGATGCACTATCATCACGGCTACACGCTGTGCATTTCCACCCAGGTGGGGTGCCGCATGGGCTGCGCCTTCTGTGCCAGCACCCTCGACGGATGCGTCCGCAACCTCACCTCCGGGGAAATGCTGGGGGAAATCCTCTGCGCCAACCGCTTCCTGGCCGGACGGGACCGGGTGCACAACGTGGTGCTCATGGGAAGCGGCGAGCCCCTGGACAATTATGACAACGTGATGCGCTTTTTCCGCCTGTTGCGGGAGGAGGACGGCGTGAACATCGGGCTGCGGAACGTGAGCCTGTCCACCTGCGGCCTGGTGCCGAGGATGTACGACCTGGCGGAGGAGGGCCTGCCGGTAACCCTGAGCGTGTCCCTTCACGCGCCCAATGATGAGATTCGCCAGAAAACCATGCCCATTGCGAAGGTTTATCCCATGGACGATGTGCTGGCCGCCTGCCGCAACTATGTGGAAAAAACAGGCCGCCGGGTCATCTTTGAATACGCGCTGGTGGGCGGGGTGAACTGCGAGGAGCAGCACGCCGTGGAGCTGGCCTCGCGCCTGCGGGGAATGCAGTGCCATGTGAACCTGATCCCGCTTAACGCGGTGGAGGAGCGCCATTTGAAGGGCGTGTCGGAGCAAACGGTGACCCGCTTCCTGAACACGCTGGAACGCCTGCACATTTCCGCCACCAGGCGGCGGGAGATGGGCGATGATATCGAGGGCGCCTGCGGCCAGCTGCGCCGGAAAACAATGATGGCCCAAGAGGCCGACGGAGAGAAAGCATGAGCCACAAATTCCGTTTTACCAAGGACAGCATGGAACGTCTGAAGACCTTTGCCATCCCGGAGGAGCAGGAAACGGACAAAAAGCCCGCCAAAGCCCCTTCCCGCCCGGAAAAGTCCCGGCGGGACAGGCAGGAGCCGCCTATCGCCTCCGCTGAAGTCCCGGCGACCCAGCCCGAAAGGGTATGCGCTGTGCAGTCCGCCTGCCGCACCCACATCGGCAAGGTGCGCCGCTCCAACCAGGACGCGCTGATTGAATCGGCGTCCGACGGATTGTGGGGCGTGGCTGACGGCATGGGCGGCCACAACGGCGGCGAAACAGCCTCCGCCGGGGCCCGGGACGGCGTGCTGGAACTGCTTTCCGGCAAAAAGCCGGAGCAAAGCGCCCTGCGCACGGCCATCGGCGCGGTGAACCGCAGGCTGTACCTGCGCCAGCTGGAGGACGAAAGCCTCAGCGGCATGGGCACCACGCTGACGCTTCTGTGGTTTGCCGGGGATGCGGTGCATATCGGCCACGTGGGAGACAGCCGCGCCTACCGCCTGCGGGACGGCAAGCTGGCTCAGATCACCGACGATCACTCCGTGGTGGCCGAGCTGGTACGCAGCGGCGTGCTCACCCCGGAGCAGGCGGCCTCCCACCCCATGCGCAATGTGATCACCCGGGCCGTGGGCACCGAAGAAGGCGTGGAAATCGATCTGCTTTGCGAGGAGCGCCGCGCGGGCGATGTGTGGCTTGTGTGCTCCGACGGGCTGTACGGCATGGTGGGCGACGATGCCATTGCCGGCGCGCTGACCTCCCTGCCCATTGACCAGGCCGCGGACAGGCTCCTTGCCGCCGCCCTGGAGGCCGGGGGCCGGGACAATATCAGCCTGGTCATCCTCCTGGACAAGGAGGGTGCGCAATGAGCGAAAAGATCCTGGCCGACCGCTATCATCTGGTAGAGCAGATCGGCGTGGGCGGCATGGCCATTGTGTACCGGGCCATCGACCAGCGCACCGGCCATAACGTGGCCGTAAAGGTGCTGCGCCCGGAATTCAACCAGGACGCCGAGTTCGTCAGCCGCTTCCAGCGGGAGGCCGAGGCCGCCAGCAAAATGACCCACCACAATATTGTCAATCTCCTGGACGTGGGCATGGACGGCGAAAACCGCTATCTCGTCATGGAATATGTGCAGGGCAAAACCCTCAAGGAGGTTATCAAGGAGAAGGGGCGCATCAGCCCGCCGGTGGCGGCGCAGATTACCATCCGCATTCTGTCGGCCCTGCAGCACGCCCACCAGAATGGCATCATCCACCGGGATATCAAGCCGCAGAACATCCTTGTCCATGCCGACGGACACATTAAGGTGGCGGATTTCGGCATCGCCCGCATGGCCAACAGCTCCACCCTCACCAAGGGCGACAGCGTCATGGGCTCGGTGCATTATTTCAGCCCCGAGCAGGCCAGCGGCCAGGCTGCCGACGTGACCAGCGACATCTATTCCGTGGGCGTGGTGCTCTACGAGATGCTCACCGGCCGCGTGCCCTTCGACGGCGACAGCCCCGTGGCGGTGGCCATGCAGCATCTGCATGCCCGGCCCGCACCCATTGAGAGCATTGCCCCTGAGGTACCGCCGGCCATCTGCCATGTGTGCATGATGGCCATGGAGAAGAATCCCCGCTACCGCTACCAGAGCGCCCGGGAAATGGCCGCCGAGCTTCGCATGGCCCTGGAGGGCCGCACCGATCAGATGCAGCCCCGCCTGGTGGAGAAGCCCGTACAGCCCTCCCCCGCCGCTGCGGCTCAGGGCAAGCCTTCCTCCGCGCCTGCCCCGCAGGAGCAGGGCGCCGGGCGCTATGCTTCCCCCCGGCGCAAGCCCCACCGCAAGGCGAACGTTTGGCAGTGGATTCTGTCCCTGGCGTTGACCGCCGGGGTCATCTACGGGCTGTATGTGGGGGTGGTGGCCATTTATGAGAAGGTGGTCAACAGCACCAGCGTGCCGGACTTTGTGGGCATGGAGGTCACGGTGGCCCAGCGCACCGCCCAGCGCGCCGGGCTGAACCCGGAAATCGTGGAAATCAACCATCCCACCGTATCCGCGGGTACGGTGATCCTGCAGGCCCCGGAGGTGGATACCACCCTGCGCAAGGGCGACTCGGTGGTACTGACGGTGTCCAAGGGTCCCGCCAGCCAGACGCTGCCCTCGGTAACGGGAATATCCACCCAGGACGCCATGGCGGTATTGCAGCCCCTGGGCGTGACGCTGATGGTGACCGAGCGGGTGATTTCCTCCGACGTGCAGGCGGATTTCATCATCTCCCAGACGCCGGAGGCGGGCAGCCAGTGCAAAAGCGGGGACATTGTGCAGGTGACGGTGTCCGGCGGCATGGCCTTTGTACCCAATGTAACCGGCCAGGCCCTCCCGGAGGCCCAGGAGAAGCTCACCGGCAGCGGACTGACCGCCAACGCCAACCTGACCTATGCGGATGTGGAGGACGCCAGCCTGCATGGCGTGGTGGCCTCACAGGTACCCGCGGCGGATACGCAGGTGATCCTGGGCACCCAGGTGACGCTGACGGTATACCGGGTGCCGGAGCTGCTCAGCAGCGCGGTGATCATCCTTGACCTGCCCCAGAACGACGGACTGATGTCAGTGCGCATCACGGTGGACGGCGGCGAGGGTGAATACACAGCCTATCAGGGCGAGTTTGCCGCAGACGCCAGCCGCCATCCCGAGGTGGAGCTGAAGGCCCAGGAGCCGGGCGACTATACCTATCGGGTGTATTTCAATGACAAGTTTGCCTATCAGCATCAGGTGACGCTGAAATAATGCTATGTTGCATTAAAAACATAGCATTAAAGGACGGCCCCGAAGGCTTCCAAAGGGCGACGCCTCGCCAGTGGCGACAAAAAGAAACCCGAACGAGTCAGCCGAAACGAGCGGCCTTGGGCCGCGACGATTGAGGCTGCGGGCGCTGCCAGCAGGCGCGATACCTTTGCCTTTGGCAAAGCAATCATTTTAAGGCAATACCGCACAAATGAGTTGGTGCGGTATTGCCTTAAGCAAGAACAGTATAAAGAGGGGGCGGTCAGACGGAACAGACCATGAGGCAGGGAACGCTCGTGCGCGGATTCGGCGGATTTTACGCCGTACGGGACGCGGAGGGGCAGGAATTCACCCTGCGGTGCAAAAAGAAATTCCGCCGCCTGGGGCTTTCGCCCCTGGTGGGGGACGAGGTGCTGTTTACCCCCGGAGAGGGCGAGGAGCATGGCTGGCTGGAGGAAATCCTGCCGCGTTCCTCCCAGTGTCTGCGTCCTCCGGTGGCCAATGTGTCGCTGCTGCTGATTGTGGTAGCCCCGGTGCCGGAGCCGGATCTGCTGCTGGTGGACCGCATGATGGTGCGCGCCAGAGCCCAGGGTATGGACATGCTGCTGGTGGTAAACAAGTGCGACCTGGACGCGGGCCTGGCGCAGGAGCTTCAGGCCCAGTATGCCGGAGCTCAGGCGCCGGTATTCGCCGTATCGGCGGAAAGCGGGCAGGGGCTTGGGGCGCTGCGGGAGCGCATGGGCGGCCGCCTCTGCTGCCTGACGGGGCAGTCCGGCGTGGGCAAGAGCACCCTGCTCAACGCGCTGCTGGGGCTTTCCCTGGAAACCGGGGAAATCAGCCGGAAAATCCAGCGGGGCAAGAACACCACCCGCCATGCGGAGCTATTGATGAAGGATGGCCTGCGGGTGCTGGACACGGCGGGCTTCAGCCTGCTGGAGTTGGACGGGGGCATGGAGCCCGTCACACTGAAGGAATACTATCCGGAATTTGCCGCCTACGAGGGCAAATGCCGCTTTGAACCCTGCTATCACGACCGGGAGCCGGGCTGCGCCGTGACCGCCGCCTGCGGGGAGGGAGCCATCCATCCCCAGCGGCTGGCCCGCTACCGCGCCCTGCTGGCGGAGGTTCGGCAGACATGGAGGGAACGTTATGATTAAGATTGCGCCGTCAATTCTTGCGGCTGACCCGCTGAACATGGAGCGCGATGTGCGCCGCATGGCGCAGGCCGGATGCGACATGATCCATGTGGATGTGATGGATGCGCATTTCGTGCCCAACCTGAGCTATGGCCCCGCCCTGGTGGAGGCCCTGCACAGCCGCTTCGACCTGCCCCTGGACGTTCACCTGATGATGGACAACCCGGAGCAATACATTGATGTGTTTGCCAAAGCCGGAGCATGGGGCATTACCATCCATGCGGAAATCCCCGGCAATGCGGCCGAAGCGCTCCGGCACATCCGCGCCCTGGGGCTGTCGGCGGGACTGTCGGTGAAACCGGGTACGCCCGCGGAGGCCATTCGCGATTTGCTGCCTTATGCGGGCATGGTGCTGGTGATGACGGTTGAACCGGGCTTTGGCGGACAAAAGTTCCAGCCCGCCATGCTGGACAAGCTGCGGGCCTTGCGCCAGATGGGCTACACAGGACTGCTGGAGGCCGACGGCGGCGTGTCCCTGGGCAATCTGCCCGATTTGAAGGCAGCCGGGCTGGATGTGGCGGTGATGGGCACGGCCATGTACAGGAGCGCTGATCCCGCCGCGGACATTCGCGCCATCCATCAGCTGTGACAAATGAAAGCGCCTCCCTGCGGGCATCCTATGCGGGGAGGTGCTTTTGCATGGAAGACAAGCGTCAGGAAAAACCGAGGGGACGGCTGTTCCAGCTGCGGCTGAGGAAGAACCGCATGGAGCGCAGACACAAGCAGTAGATAGCTTTTTTGTCGAAATACAAAATATTGTGTTTCACCCCTGACGGATATGGTGTATAATACAGGCGAGGAGATGATCATCATGGCATGCACCGTAAACGTCACCGGCGGTACCCTTGAGCAGCAGGAGATCAACGCATACATTCAGCGCGCCAAAACCAAGTTCGGCCGCGAGCCCTTCGGCATTGACATTCATGTGGACGGGGACTATGTGGATTTGTCCTACGACTTCGGCAACCAGCCCTTCCAGCGCATTCGCCGCATCACCGGCTACCTGGTGGGCACCCTGGATCGCTTCAACAACGGCAAGCGCGCCGAGGAGCGCGACCGCGTAAAGCACAGCGTATAACCCTTCCGGGCTTCGGCAGAATGGCTTTCCGCCAATCAGCCGCCATCAACAAACTCTCGCGAGAAGCGGGAGTTTGTTGATGATCTGAGCGCCCCCTGCACAAACTGTGCAGGGGGCGCGTTTTGCCTGCCGGCAGATTTTATTGGACGGTGAAGCCGCCGCCCGCATCCACATCCACCACAAGGGTCTGGCCGGGCTGTACATCGGCCGCGATGATCCTGCGGGCAATGAGCGTCTCCACGCGGGACTGCAGAAAACGCTTGAGCGGGCGTGCGCCGTACACCGGGTCGAAGCCCTGGTCGATCACACGCTCCATGGCTTCGGGTGTCAGCGTCACCTGCAGCTGGCGATCCTTCAGCCGCTCGTTCAGGCTGCGGAGCATCAGTTCCACAATGCGGCTGATCTGCTCCCGGGTAAGGGGCTTGTAGTACACAATTTCGTCGATTCGGTTCAGGAACTCCGGACGGAAATGGGTCTTGAGCAGGCGATCCACCTGCCCGCGGGCCTCGGGGGTGATATCTCCGTCCTGGATGCCGTCCAGGATGTACTCGCTGCCCAGGTTGCTGGTCATGATGAGGATGGTGTTCTTGAAATCCACCGTGCGGCCCTGGCTGTCGGTGATACGTCCGTCATCCAGCACCTGCAAAAGCACGTTGAACACATCCGGATGGGCCTTCTCCACCTCGTCAAACAGCACCACGCTGTAAGGGTGGCGGCGCACGGCCTCGGTCAGCTGACCGCCCTCGTCATAGCCCACATATCCGGGAGGCGCGCCGATAAGCCGGGACACGCTGAACTTCTCCATGTACTCGGACATGTCGATACGCACCATGTTCTTTTCATCGTCAAACAGCGCCTGCGCCAGGGCCTTGGCAAGCTCGGTTTTGCCCACGCCCGTGGGGCCCAGGAACAGGAAGCTGCCCAGGGGACGGTTGGGATCCTGAATGCCCGCGCGGCTGCGCAGGATGGCCTCGGACACCTTCGTCACGGCCTCGTCCTGGCCGATGACCCGCTGGTGCAGCACGTCCTCCAGGTGGAGCAGCTTCTCCCGCTCGCCTTCCATCAGCTTGCTCACGGGGATGCCCGTCCACCGG
>CAMDVP010000081.1 GCA_945877525.1 uncultured Clostridia bacterium
AAGCCTTGCCGTGACGGGCCTCGTCGCGGGCCATCTCATGCACGGTGTCATGGATGGCGTCCAGACCCAGCTGCTTGGCCTTCAGGGCCAGCTCGGTCTTGCCGGCGGTGGCGCCGTTCTCGGCTTCCACGCGGACGGTCAGGTTCTCCTTGGTGGAGGGGCTCACAACCTCGCCCAGCAGCTCGGCAAACTTGGCGGCATGCTCGGCTTCTTCAAAGGCGGCCTTCTCCCAGTACAGGCCGATTTCGGGATAGCCCTCGCGATGGGCGGCGCGGGCCATGGCCAGGTACATGCCGACCTCGGTGCACTCGCCGGTGAAGTTGGCGCGCAGGCCTTCCTTGATTTCCTCGGGAACGTCCTTCGCCACGCCGATCACATGCTCGGCAGCCCAGGACTTGTCGCCGCCAACCTGCTCAAACTTGGCCTTGGGAGCCTTGCAGACGGGGCAGAACTCGGGAGCTTCGGGGCCTTCGTGAACGTAACCGCAGATCTTGCAAACCCACTTCATGATGATGACCTCCATAATTCAATCTTGATATACAATCAGCACAGGCTTACGCCTGATAATAGTATACACGATTTTGGCCGGATTGAAACAAGTTTTTTTGAATTTTTTCCGCTTTTTTTGTTGATGCACGGGCTCAGCGGGCGCGGAACACCTCGCGGACGGCGGCATAGGCCAGCTTGGGGCGGCGGTATTCGTCCACCAGGCCCTTGTTGTTCATGCAGCGGGGACGGCTGGAAAACCAGCTTTCATCCACATGCACATCGGCAAACTGCCACACAATCACCCCCGAAAGGCCGGGGCAGGCCAGCGCGGCGCACAGCTGTTCGCGGAGGATGGCTTCCTGCCGCTCCTCCGACCACTTGGCCTGGCCGAGGGGATCGTGGAAGCCGGGAATTCCACCCGCGCCGATTTCGCTGATAAGCAGCGGCTTGCCCTCTCCGCCGTGTTCATCGGCGCGGCGGCGGATGGCTTCCAGATGCTGCGCGGTCGCCGCGCCGTGGTACCAGCCGGGGTAGGCGTTCACGCTGACCACATCCTCGTCGGCCAGCACCTGCCCGCCCTCCCGATCCAGGATGGCCGCGGTCACCGGTCGGGAGCCGTCCAGCTCCCGCAGGGTCTGGAAGCAGCGGCGGAAGTACGCCGCGCCCTCGTCGCTGGCGTCGTCGCACTCGTTCAGGCAGCCCCACAGCACAATGCTGGGATGATTGCGGTGCTGCGCCACCATCTCCCGCAGGCATTCGAGGGTCTGCTCCATGAAGCGCGGATGCTGCATCTGCGCAAGGCTCAGCCCCCGGGCATGGCCTTCCTCCCACACCATCAGACCGCACTGGTCGCACAGGTCCAGAAAGCGCGGATCGTTGGGATAGTGGCATGTGCGCACCAGGTTGCAGCCCAAATCGCGGATCATCTGCACATCGCGCATCATGGCCTCCAGCGGCACGGCACAGCCAAAGTCCGCATATTCCTCGTGGCGGTTCACGCCTTTGATGAAGATGGGTTCGCCGTTGAGCAGCAGCCTGCCGCCCTCGCAGCGCAGTTCCCGGAAGCCGAAGCGGTCGCACAGGTCGTCGGCAGGCTCACCCTCCAGCCAGACAACAGCCTCCGCCGCATACAGGTGGGGATGCTCCGGCGACCAGGCGTGCACCCCCGGCGCAGCCAGGGACGCCGTGAGGGTCAGCTCACCCCCGGCAGGCAGCGTGCGATGCTTCCAGCTGATGGCCGCGGGGCCGGCCTTCACGTCCACATCCACCGTTTGCGCTTCCTCTGACAGGCTGCGCAGGGTAACCTCCACCTCCGCCCGCCACATGCGGCCCTGCCGGCGGGGGGTCACGTTCAGGGCCGTGATGTAGGCGCTGCCCAGCTGCTCCACCGTCACGGGACGAGTGATGCCCCCGTAGGCATAATAGTCGTTGGGCACATGCAGGGCGGAATCCTCGCCGAAGCGGTTGTCCGCCTCCACCCGCAGCACATGCTCGCCGAAAGGGATGTCCCGGGCCAGGCAGTCAAAGGCGGTATAGCCGCCGTAATGCTCCGCAAGCAGCGCGTCATCCAGATACACCCTAGCCCGGAAGCTCACGCCGCCGAAAACAAACCGCAGCGTGCCGCCGCAGGCGAGGGTTTTTTCGTACACAGCCCGGCCCCGATAGCGCTTCAGCGCAGGATGGCTTTCCACGGCGGAGGGTACCGTGACCTGCACGGGAAACGGCATCCCGCCCTCGTCAGGGGCCGTCAGCGTCCATACGGGCGTGGGCTCGCAGGTCTTGCGCAGGCGGTGGGTAGTGATGCAGCGATCCATGTCATCAGCCTCGCTTACAAGTGTTTTGTTCATTATAACATGCTCCGCACGCTCCCGCAACCTCAGACGGAGCGGGCCGGGTGCGGCGATTGATGAAAAAAGGCCGCGCGTTGATTAGAATCCGACGCAGCTCTTGCTTTTTTCCGCCGTTCACGGTACAATAAGGCTGTTTATTCTGTTATCATTTTTCCCGCAGCGAACGAACAAGAAGAAGGAGGTTTATTCGGGAATGAATTACATCCTCATGACGGACAGCGACAGCGACCTGCCCTTCGCCCTGAAGCAGGAGCTGGACATCCCCGTGGTGTCCATGCCCTATGCCCTGGACGGAAAGGAATATTTTGACGACCTGGGGCAGACCCTGGATCACAAAAGCTATTTCGACAAAATGCGCGCGGGCTCCCAGCCCACCACCTCTGCGCTGAATGAAGAAGCCTATCTGGAGTACTTCGAGCCCATCCTGAAGGAAACGGATCTGCTGTTTCTGGCCTTCTCCAGCCAGCTGAGCTGCACCATTCAGGCCATCTACGCCGCGCGGGAAACGCTTTTGCAGAAGTACCCCGAGCGCAAATTCATCGTGGTGGACACCCTGTCCATCTCCGCGCCGCAAACACTGCTGGTGCTCAAGGCCCACGAAATGTACCGCGCCGGCGCACCCATGGAGGAGGTCGCCGCCTGGGTGGAGGACAACAAGCTCCGCGCACAGGCCTGGTTCACCGTGGATGACCTGAAGTACCTCAAGCGCGGCGGTCGCATTTCGCCCGCAGCGGCGGCCATCGGCACGCTGCTGGATCTCAAGCCCATCCTGGTGGAAACCTGCGAGGGCAAGCTTGCCGCCGCCGACAAAGTGCGCGGCCGCCGCAAGGCCATGAACTACATCGTGGACAAGGCGGTAGAAAATGTGGTGGATCAGAAGGAGAGCATCGGCATCATCCTGCACGCCGACGCGCCGGAGGACGCCCTGCGCCTGCAGGACATGCTCCTGCAGAAGCTCCCCGATATGTCCATCCGTGTGGAAAGCGTGGGTCCGGTCATCGGCGCGCATGCCGGCCCCGGCACCCTGGCCTTCTGCTTCCTTGGCAAAAAGCGGCCCCTGTAAGCATCGCGGCGAACCGGCTGAAACGCCGGTTCGCTTTTTGCTGCCCTCACGGTACAGGCAGCGTTTCCATGGCCCAGTCCTGCCCGTCGCAGCTAAGGCAGACGGCGCCCTCCACCGCCAGAGCAAAGGGGATTTCCTTCCTGTCCAGCTGCAGCCTGACCTTCGCCGTGCCGCGCCGTGCATTGGTGATGACGGCCATGGCAGGGCTGACGGCTGTAAGAAAGGTGCTGTTCATGGCGTCCACCCCGTGGTGGGGAACCTTGAGCACATCCGCGCGCAGATCAGCCCTTTGGGCAAGGCTCCTTTGCGCCCTGGCGCTGATGTCCCCCGTCAGCAGCAGGCTGCATGCGCCGTATTCCACCTTCAGCACCAGCGAGCGGTCGTTTACCGTGCCGAGCGGGCATTGCAGCACGGTTATGAGCGCATCGCCCAGCGCCAGCCTGTCGCCGTCGAAAACCCGGTGCACCGGCATGCCTGCGTCCCGCAGCGCCTCCATGGTCTGCTTCTGCACCACGCCCCTGCCCGTAATATCCTCCGGAAAGCCGGTCAGGAAGCATGCCGCACCGCATTTCGGCAGCACCCCGGTCAGCCCGCCCAGATGGTCATGATGAGGATGGGTGTTCAGCACAAAATCCAGCGCCGTCACCTGCAGGCTGTCCAGCAGCGCGGCAATGATAGGGGCGTCCCGGGCCTCGCCGGCGTCAATCAGCGCGGCGTGGCTGCCCTGCACCAGCACCATGGCGTCCGCCCGGCGCAGCGGACAGACGTACAGCCGGAGCATGCCCGCCTCCTCCGCCCCGGCCCGGGCGCAGAGCAGGGTGAATACCGCCAGCAGACACAGGGTTTTCCGCATGGCCTTCCGCCTCCTTCATCCGTCAGATGCGCTCAGGGCCCGGGAGGTTTTGGCGAAAAACATTTTTTACACATGTGAAGTGCTTGACGGGGGCAAGCCCCGGCGGTATAGTAGGTTCATTCGGGAAGGGGGCGCGGCATGGCGAGGCTTTTGTTCATCGGTTCCACCGTGGCGGATGTGGTGCTGCGCACGCCCTGCCTGCCGGTTACAGGGCAGGATGTGAACCTGCTTTCCCAGCGGGTGTCCCTGGGCGGCTGCGCGTACAATGCCTTTCACACCGCGCGCCTGACGGGGCAGGCGGATTGCACACTGTTCTCCCCCATCGGCAGCGGCGTATGGGGCGACTTTGTGCGCCATGCCCTGGCGGAGCGGGGCGTTGTGTCCGCCGCGCCGCAGGTGGACGAGCCCAACGGCTGCTGCTACTGCCTGGTGGAGCCGGACGGCGAGCGCACCTTTCTGTGCGAGCATGGCGCGGAATACCGCTTCCGGGCCGAGTGGTTCGACAGCCTTCGCGGGGACTGGGACGGCGTGTACCTGTGCGGGCTGGAGGCGGAAGAGGACGCCGGCGAAAGCATCCTCCGCTACCTGGAGGCGCATCCGCCAGGGCAATTGTATTTCGCTCCCGGCCCGCGGCTGATTCACATCCCGCCCAGCCGTATGGCACGGATCTTCGCCCTGTCGCCTCTGGTGCATCTAAGCGAAACCGAGCTGGGCCAGTTCACCCGCGAAGAGGACGTTCCCCGTGCCGCCGCCATGCTGCATGCCCTGACGGAGAATAGCGTGGTGGTCACCTTAGGGGCGCGGGGCGCCTATGCGCGCCTTGGTGAGGAGGAGGTTTTCGTTCCCGGCATACCCGCCCGGGTTGTGGATACCATTGGCGCAGGGGACAGCCACATTGGCGCGCTGATGGCCGCCCTGGCCGACGGGCTTGCGCCGGAGGAAGCCCTCCGTCGGGCCAATCGGGTGGCCGCGGCAGTGGTATCGCAGGAGGGCGCCGAGCTTTCGCAGGAAACCTGGGCGCAGCTTTCTCAAAACCTATGAACGGAGGATCAAGGCATGAGTGTAGAGCATGTTCGTGAATATCTGACGCAGTTTGGCGCGCAGGACAGGATTCTGGAATTCGACGTATCCAGCGCCACGGTGGAGCTGGCGGCCCAGGCGCTGCACTGCGAGCCCTGCCGCATTGCCAAAACCCTGTCCTTCATGGCCGGGGAGCAGCCGGTGCTGATTGTGGCTGCGGGGGACTGCCGCATTGACAACCGCCGCTACAAGGACTGCTTCGGCACCAAGGCAAAGATGATGACCGCCGGGGAGCTGGAGCGCTTCACCGGACTGCAGTTCGGCGGGGTATGCCCCTTCGGCATCCCGGAGGGCGTGGACATTTACCTGGATGAGAGCCTGAAACGGTTTGACACGGTATACCCTGCCTGCGGCTCGTCCAACTCCGCCATTGAGGTAACCCTGCCTGAACTGGAGCGCTTCAGCGGCTTCAAGGGCTGGGTCAATGTGGGCAAGGAAGCGCAAAATTAAAGAATCCTCATGGTTTTCTAATCATTCCTCCCTTGGAAGAAATATGAAGGCGTGATAGACTTTCCATCGTAGGAGGAATGACACATGCTGGATTTGATTCTGTTTCCCTTTCATCTGGCCTTCGGCATCATCAAGGCCGTATTTGGCTTTATTGGTGGGCTTTTCTCGCTGATCTTCGGACTTCTGGGCGGCGTATTGTCCCTGGCGGTCAGCGCGGCGGTGATCGGGCTGATTGTTACCCTGATTGTAAAGGCGGTGCGCCGCCGCGGGCATGAGGAGGCCCGGGAGACAGCCGAGGACTTTGTCAGCTATTACGACCACAACGGCACAGTGCAGTAATCCGCCTGATGACGGCAGGAGCCGCGGACGTTGCGGCTCCTGCTTTTCTGTGCTATAATCAGTCCTATGGAACCCTGCAAGAAGAAGGTGACGCATATGGAAGCCCTCGTTCCCAAGTGGCACAGGGAGCTGGAACTGTTTTCCACCGTCAAGCCCCTCTTGATTTTAGAAGGCAATGTGTTGGATCAGTACCGCTACCCCGTGACCGGCTCCATCCCCATTGATGAGCTTGCGCCCCTGCCAAAATACCTGCACGGCTTTCTATCCGACAGCGGGTATGACGCAGTAACGTTCTATTCCAATCTCATGGGCTTCATGAATCCGTTCGCCCCTGCCTGTCTGGATCACTATGCCCGCCTGACCGGCGTGAAGGCCGAGGGCGGCGTGATTCCCGCCGAGTTCAAGGGCAACAAGGCGGATACCGCG
Source organism: uncultured Clostridia bacterium (assembly GCA_945877525.1). Lineage (GTDB taxonomy): Bacteria > Bacillota > Clostridia > Christensenellales > Aristaeellaceae > UBA11524. Next base: position 6,551 of record CAMDVP010000081.1, read on the forward strand.
CCCAACATTATCCGCCGGGCCATGAGTCAGCGACAGTCGGCCACGGCTACCGTGCTGGAGCTGGCCAGCCACTACATTGTCACCCCCGAGCGGATGGATCAGCAGGATGTGAACAGCTTCAACCTGCTTTTGCAGGCGGCTCTGTCCGCCGCCACGGTGCGCACGCCCCAGGGCCGGCGGCAGAATCTGCTGATTCTGCTGGTCAACAAGCTCAACGACCTGCCCGCCTGGTTCTACCTGAACAACCCCCTGTGCAAAACCATCCGTCTGGAGGCCCCCGACCGGGAGGAGCGCAAGCGGCTGATCAGCGGCAGCGCCTTCGCCACCTTCTTTGACAGCACGGTGTACCGCACGGATATGCCCTTTTACGAGGCGCACCCCGAGGAACTGGAGCGGCTGAGGGAGAAGTTTGTCGGGCTGACCGAGGGGCTGACCTTCACCGAGCTGGACGCCATGCGCCGCCTGAGCAAGCAGGAGCGCACCCCCATCCGCGACCTGTGCCAGGTGGTGGATCTGTACAAATACGGCATCCGGGAGAATCCCTGGGCCACCCTGTCCATGGACAGCCTGCGCCATGCCCGGGAGGATTTTGAGAAGCGCATCAAGGGGCAGGGCGCGGCGCTGGAACGCACGCTGGACGTGGTGAAGCGCGCCGTGACCGGCATGAACGGCCTGAGCAGCTCCTCCACAGCCAAGCCCAAGGGCGTGCTTTTCTTCGCGGGCCCCACAGGCACCGGCAAAACGGAAACCGCCAAGGCCCTGGCCGAAAAGCTCTTCGGAGACGAAAGCGCCTGCATCCGCTTCGACATGAGCGAGTATGGCCAGAGTCACTCCGATCAGAAGCTCATGGGCGCGCCCCCCGGCTATGTGGGCTACGAGGCCGGCGGCCAGCTGACCAACGCCGTGAAGAAAAACCCCTTTGCCATCCTGCTCTTTGACGAAATTGAGAAAGCCCATCCCAGCATTCTGGATAAATTCCTGCAGATACTGGAGGACGGCCGTCTCACCGACGGTCAGGGGCACACGGTGTATTTTTCCGAAACCATCATCATCTTCACCAGCAACCTGGGCATTTACGTCAAGGACGAGTTTGGCCGCCGCCAGCCCAATGTGACCATGGACATGGATTACAACGAGGTGGAATCCCGCGTTCGGGGCGCCATTGACGAGTATTTCAAGCTGGAGCTTGGCAGGCCGGAAATTCTCAACCGCATCGGCGAAAACGTCGTGGTGTTTGATTTCATCCGCCGGGAGGCGGGCGAGGCCATCCTTCGTGCCCAGGTGGACAAGATTGTCCGCCGCATGGAGGAGCAAAAGCGCATCCACATCGACATCACCGACGATGCCTACAGCACCCTCCGGGAGGCCGCCCTGCGGGATCTGTCCAACGGCGGCCGCGGCATCGGCAATCAGGTGGAAAGCCTGCTGATCAATCCGCTGTCCCGCTGGCTGTTTGACCATGAGGTGCTGGCCGATGCGCAGGTGGTGCTGGAGGGCTTTGACCTTGCAGCCCGCCCGCCCTGTGTGTGCTGCCGCCTGAAGGAGGAGGATTGCCATGCCTGAGCAGAATACCCGTCCGCGGGCCCTGAGCGATATTGTGAACGACCTGTGGGGCACGCCTGCGTCCCCCGAGCCCGCCGCTGCGGTAGCGCAGCACACCCCGAAAAAAGTGTATCAGTCCACCTTCCCGCCCTTTGAGCAGCTGTGGAAAACCGCCGACGAAACGGTGGATTGGACGGACGCCCTGGCCAGCGCCAGCCCCACCGACGGCCTGACCTCTCCCCGGCTGTGGAGCTTTTTCCACGAGCATGCCGGGGCGGTGCTGAAGGGCGACCTGAACGCCTATGTGGAGGTGCTTCACGCCGCCAATCCCCTGGGGGATCTGGCCCCCTATGCTGTTTCCTTCGATGTGGAGGCCGAAAGCGCCGACAGGCTCCGTGTGACTTTTGAGGGCTCGCCCGCCTATCTGGGCGCAGCGGAAAAAGAGGTGCGGCGGTACCTGGCCGGCGTGGCCCTGCGTGCCGCCCGGGATTTGATGGCCCTGCTGCCGGTCCGCGCCGTGCTGGCCGAGGGCGTAAGTCAGGGGAAAACCCTGCTCAGCGTGGAGTTTGACCGGGACGAATTGCAAAAGGTGCGCTTCTCCTTCATCGACCCGGAGACCTTTGCCGTTGCCTGCGGAGGTGTGTTTTCCGCATAATTTGACGCCTTGCCAATCAGCAAAACCGTCCCGGCAGCCAGGCTGCCGGGACGGTTTGCGTTTTGTCAGAATTGCTTCACCCGGAAATCCACTCCGCCCAGCCGCTCCACCCGCGCGGTTTCAAAGGGCTCGAAATCCTTTCGCACGGTGATCAGGCTCAGCCTGTCGAAGCCCAGGCGGTGGTACAGCCGGAGGGCAGGCACATTGTCCGCCGCCACGTCCATGCACAGCGCCTCCACCCCGTCTGCGCGGACAAGCGCCTCCGCCTGGCGGATGGCCTCGTCGGCTATGCCGCGCCTCCGCAGGGGCTCCGCCACGAACAGATCCTCCACCCATGCGGCCACGGGTCCCCGGCGGTTCAGGTGCAGGAAGCCTGCCGCTGCACCGTCTGCTTCGATCACATACAGCCTGTGCCGCCCGGCCGACCAGTCCGACAGCTCCTGTCGGGCTCCCTCCGCATCCACCCGGGTATGGTGAACTGCCCAGAATGCCGTCAGGAAGGGCACCAGCGCTTCAGCATCTGTCGAGGCATAGGGACGCAGCGTCACCTTCATCACGGCATTCCTCCGATTCTTCGGGCCGCTTCCATCGGAGACAGGCCCGTGGTGTCAATCTTTTCCGTGTCCAGCGCCTCATACAGCGGCAGATAGTCAAGGCTTCGGGAGATAACCTCCGCCTGCCGCAGCCCCGCATCCACATCCCCCTGCAGACGGGCACAGAGCGTCGGCGCATCGCAAAGGAGCGATATGCGCTTCACCCGGCAATCTGCTGTGTTCAGCCGCGCGAGCAGCTCGTCCAGGATAGCCTGCCGGTGCATCACCCATACGAATATCACATGATCGTAGACGGTGCAGCACAGAAAGCTGTTCAGCAGGCAGACGATATTGTCCATCACCATGGCGCGGGTTTCCTCCGTAACGATGAAAGGGTTCGCATCCCAGCACCAGTCGCCGTCCAGAAACACACTGCGGGGCAGCAGCTGCTTCAGCACCTGACCCACGGCAGTCTTGCCCACGCCCATGGGCCCGCCGATGAGATAGAGCGTTTTCATTTTTTCTTCCTCAAGTGCGCCACAAAGAAGCCCTCATGCACCCCGTCGGGGCACACGCACAGGGCGCCGGGCAGGGTGGTGGGCAGCTGGGGCAGATGACCTGCCAGCGCCGGATCAACCGGCAGCAACTCCGCCTCCCCCCGGCTGAGCGCCCGGCGCACCACATCCTCGTTTTCCATGCGCAGGATGGAGCAGGTGGCATAGACCATCTCATGCCCGGGCTTGAGCAGGCGCAGCGCCTTTTGCAGCAACGCCCGCTGGGTATCGACGGTTTTCTTCAGCCAATCAGAGGTCATGCGGCGCTGGAGCTCACCCTCCGCAAGCAGCACCGTGCCGCTGCCGGAGCAGGGCGCGTCCAGCAAAACCCGGTCAAAGGAGAACAGGTCGTCCAGGCGGCGTGCGTCCTCCTGCATCACATTCACCCGGGTCGCACCCTGGCGCTGCAGGTTGAACTGCAGCCGCTGGGCGCGGACGCTGTTTTTCTCGCAGGCTGTAATCAGCGCCTGATTTCCCGTCATCGCCGCCATTTGTGTGGTTTTGCCCCCGGGCGCGGCAGCCATGTCCAGGATGGTTTCCCCGGGCTTTGGCTGCAGCAGAAGGGGCGGCAGCATAGCCGACAGGTTTTGCAGATAGATGCCCCCCGCCTCGTACAGGGGAAGGGCCTGCAGCGCCTCTTCCCGCAGGTTTTCCACCACCAGCGCATCGGCATACCAGGGCACCTCCCGCAGCGCTGCGCCGGCCTGACGCAGCTGCTCCAGCGCATCCTCATGGGACACGCGCAGGGGGTTGATCCGAAGGGTAACGGGCCGGCGATGCAGCATACCGGCTATGATCTGCTCCGCACGGGCGGGGCCATATTGCTCCTTCAGCAGCCTGTCCAGCAGCTCGGGCAGCACGGGGATACTCATGGCAGTTGTCCTCCGCTAGGATTGATTCTCTGTTGTGTTCGCCGCGGGAGAGGCGGAATCCTGCGATGCACGGAAAAAGGACGGTGGGAAAGCAACCGGATCCGTCCGCAGCGCTGTTGACAACAGGATTGGCAAGGATTACAATATTAGCAAAACATGCCATAAATGGACTGGCATGGAAACCGTATGCTGTGAATGGAGGAAAAGACATCATGAAAAGGGTTTTGCGTATCCTCATGCTGACAGCCGTCATGGCGCTGTCGCTATGTCTGTGCGCGGAAGCGGAAGTGGACTGGAACCACCCCTATGCCTCCGTAACCTCCTCACCGGAAATCACCCGGCTGGAGGAGCGGATGCTTGGCCGTGTGCTGCGGGTCAATGAAACAAACGGCGGCTGGTTTGGCCTGACCGTGCCTGCGGACGGAGACCTTTCCCTGTCGGTAAAGACGGACAACAGCTTCTGCATGGAGATTTATGTGGATGACCAGTTTGCCACGTCCTGGACGGTGGGCGGCGGAGTCTTTGCGCAGACGTTGACCCTGCCCGGCCTGAAGGCAGGCGCTTTGGTGACCTGGTGGGATCGCACGGCGGATGATTGGGTTACCCAGATGAATC
>CAMDVP010000082.1 GCA_945877525.1 uncultured Clostridia bacterium
AGGTGTCCACGCCTTCCTTTTCCAGGTACTGCATGACATAGGCCGTGATCTGGTCGGGCGTCAGCGTGGAGATATCCGCACCGTCAGCCAGCTCTTTGTAGGAGTTGACCATGGCGGTGATGTTCTCCGGCGTGAGCGAGGAGACATCAGTACCGGTTGTGGCTTCAGCATAGGTCGTGACATACGCCAGAAGCCCCGTGGGCGTCAGTGCAGACGTGTCCGCGCCCTCCGGGATTTCAGTGTATTTCGCAATGAAGGCATCCACCTGAGGCTGCAGCTTTTCGACATTCTCCGCTTCGGAGTATGCCGCAATTACCGCGTCCGTCGTAATGGCACCGGGATTCGCGGCAAACTCAGCCCATCGTGCCTGTGCGCCGGTCATGTCCAAATCGGTGGCGATGGTCAGGACTTCCTCCGGCAGCGCATCGCCAAACATGGCGGTCAGGCCGGGCAGCTCAACCTCGCGGTTGTTCAGAAAGGCCTGGATGGACGCGATCTGCTCCAGCGCTGTGGAGAAGTCAATCTCCGGGAACATCGTCTGCACTTCAGCTTCTGACATGCCACTGTCCAACAGGGACTGGATCTGCGTCAGAATGGCGATGTACTCCGTCATCGCGCCCTCATCCATGGCAGCAGTGATGGCGTTCAGGTCCTCAAGCAGCGCAGGCTTTTCCGTTTCGTTAGCGGTGCTGTATTCGCGCAGCTTCTGCGTGAGCGCATCCACATCGGCGGCAGCCTGCTGAATGTTCTCCTGTTCCCAGACGGGCATGACAATGTCCGCCAGCAGTGCAGCATATTCCTGTGCGGCAGCACGCCGGTTTTCATTGTACCGGGCATTGAGCGCATCCATTGCGGCCTGACGCTCGGCGCTGTCCTCGATCAGCTGGATGAGCGCGTACTCCTTGTCGTACTGCGCGTCAATCTCGCTGTTCATGGCAGCCAAACCCTGTGCGGCAGCAACGACGGCATTCTCATAGACCGTCACATCGGCATCCTGCTTGCCTCGGGCCTGTGCGCGGGCAACCTCCGCATCCAGCTTCTGTCGGATGGTGTCGAAGCCATCCGCATCTGCCGGGGAGAGGTGATATTTCACCTCAATGGCCTCCCGCGTGTCGATGAGCTCCTGAAGCCGGATCTTGTCCTTTTCAGAGAAGTATCCGTTTTGACGCTTCTTCAGCAGGCGGGCGATTTCCGCATCCATCGCATCCAGCGTGGCAATGTCATCGGACAGCCCGCTGGAGACAGAGGTATAGCCCGCCTCATCGGCGGTTTCCTTGAGCTGCATCAGCTCTGTGCGCGTGGAATCCGTCAGGGCCTTAAAGGAATCCGTCCACTCGGACACGATTTCATTGGATTCCTTCTTGCCGTCCGTCCAGACGGCGATCAGGCCGTTCAGCCAGTCCTGCGCGTTTTGCCTGTCCCGGGTGAAGTCCGACTTGCTCATGCCGAAGAAGGACAGTCCCTCGCTCTGACCATAGAAGGCCTCCGCTGCGGTGGACTTCCATTTCTCGGCTGTTTCCTGCATACCCTCGAGGGCCTCGCGGGCCTGTTTGGCACCGGAAACATAGTCCGCAATGGCGACAGTCGCTGTGATCGCAGCCGCTGCCACCGCCAGCCATACAGCCGGGGAGCTGCTCAGGACGGTCATGAAGCCCTTGATGCCGCCACCGGCCTTACCGACTGCGGTGGCAAACTTGCCGATCCCGGTCGAAAGAGTGCCGACACCCTTGGCGATCTTGCCGAACATCAGCATCACCGGACCGGCTGCGGCTGCGATGGCGGCGTATTGGATGATCTGTTTCCGCTGCGCTTCATCCATGCTCAAAAAGCGGTCCAGCAGATCGTCCGCGCCTTTGATAAGGTTTTGGATGGTAGGATTGAGATCATCACCAAGCTGCTGCCCGAAGAGGACAGCCTTGTTCTTCAGGTTGGTGAGCCTGCTCTCCGTGGTGGCGTAGCGCTTGTTGGCCTCGGTCGTCAGGGCGGTGTTCTCCGCCCATGCGCGGTTTGCGGTCGCCTGCGCCCGGCTGAACAGATCGGTGGCATTTGTGGCACGCAGCAGCGTATCGCGCAGACGCACCTCCTTGATACCGATCTCGTCCAGCACAGCGATGGCGCTTTCGCCCGCATCGTCCATTTGGGAGAGACCTACGATAAACGCCTGGAACGCTGCGGCGGGATCGCTGTCAAACAGTGCCTTGAACTGTGCGCCAGTCATGCCGCAGACAGCACCGAAGTCTTCCAGTGCCTGGCCGCCCGTGGCAGAGGCAACCTCCATCTTGATGAGCGCCTTGGAAAACGCCGAACCGCCCATCTGCGCCTCAATGCCCACGGAGGACAGCGCTGTCGCAAAGCCCAGCACCTGTGCTTCCGTCAGCCCCACCTGCTTGCCTGCGCCAGCAAGGCGCTGTGCCATCTCCATGATGGGCTTCTCGGTCGTGGCAAAGTTGTTGCCCAGATCTACAATGGTCGAGCCGATATTCTGGAACAGGCTCTGGTTCGTGCCCATGACGTTGGCAAACTTGGCGATGGAGGTCGCGGCTTCATCCGCATTCAAGTCCTCGCAGGAATTACCCAAGTCGATCATGACACGGGTGAACTCCGTCAGGTGTTCATTGGCGATGCCCAGCTGACCGCCGGTGGCCATGACTCCGTTGATTTCGCTGGTGGACGAAGCAATCTCGGTGGACATCTGTTTGGAGGATGCTGCCAGCGAAGCAAACTCGGTTTCAGTAGCATCCACGGTCTTGCGCACACCGGCAAAGGAGGACTCGAAGTCCAGGGAAGCCTTGACCGCCGCCGTCCCCAGCGTGAGGATGGGTGTGGTCATGACCGTGGTAAGCGTTCTGCCCGCCGTGGTCATCGCTTTGCTGACAGAATCACAGGTTTTTCCGAAGCTCTCCAGCGATTTACCTACCGCTGTCCATGCGGATTGGGCAGTTGCCAGCTGACGATTGGTCTCCTCGATCTCCGCGCGGGTGGCCTTAACGGCGGCCTTTGCCCGGTTCAGCGCAGCTTCCGCGTCGAGGACGGCGTCGGAAGCCTGCTGGATTTTATCGGGATCATTAGCCTGCTGTGCGGCCTGAAGCTGTTCCCTTGCGCCACGCAGGGCGTTCTCGTACTGCGTGATGGATTTTTCCTGAACGTCCAGCTTTTCACGCAGCAGCGTCAGCCTGGCGGACAGGCCTTCCACGCTGGTGTCCATGTCCTTGATGCCCGCTGTGGCCAGTCTGAACCTGCTCTCGGCAAGGCCGATCTCCTTGCCGAAGGTCGTAATCGCGGCGCGGCTGGCATCGATGGATTTCCCGGCTGCATCCCAGTTGGTCTGTGCCAGACGAAGCGACTGATTGCATCGGGTGATCTCTGCTTCCGTCTGCTTCACACCGGCGCGGGCCATATTGAAGTTTATATTGGCCTGCGATACCGCATCCGCAGCGTTCTGGGTAGTCTTCTTGAGCGCCTCGTTCTGCCCGGAGAGCTTTTTTACTTCCTGCACAGAAGCGCGATACTCACCCTTGAGCGCGTCCAGATTGGCCTTCGCCGCGATGGTTGCGGAATCCGAGTCACCAAGCGTCGCTGAGAAGGTGCGTACCTGCTGGGCTGCTGCCGCAACCTGCTCCTTGAGTGCCTGCTGGGCAGCCTCGGCAGCTTCCAGCCGCTGCGCATAGTCATTCTGGCGATTGTAGCACTCAGACAGCTTGTTGTTGGCGGCTTCCAGCGCACGCTGGTACTGATTGACGGCGTCCTTTTGCAGAGACAGGCGGCGCTCCAGCGTGGAAAGCTGTGTAGCAAGGCCCAAGGCGGTGCGCTCGAAGCCCTCCACACCGGCAGCAGCCAGCTTGAACTGGGACTCCGCTTCTGCGATCTGCTTGCTGACGGACTTGATGTTTCGGGTGAAGTTGTCCGTCTGCAGGGACAGCGACACCACAAGGTCGCGGAGGGTTTCACTCATCGGGTTTCACCTGCCTTTGCAAAAAGAAAAACCGTGCGCACCGGCGTCACGGTTTCAGGTTGGGCCACACCTCATCGATGTAGCGGGGAACGGGTTCATGTCGGGCCTGATCCTGTCTGGCTTTCCAGGAGCGGATGCGCAGGAAGCCGAGCATGTCCATTTCGTCGATCTCCCGCATTCGCCAGCCGCTTTCCAGCAGCGAGTTGTACGTGGAATAGATGAAATCCGGCAGCGTCAGGACTGAGGAATCTCCTTGGGCTGCGGAGCCGTCTCCGCCCTCGCTGCCTTCGTAGGGAACTCGTCGAGAATCTCCGTGGTCTGCGTCTGGACTGCCATGAGTGCCAGCGCAATGTCGTGCATCAGGCGATCCACGGGGTAGTAATCCAGCACATCGTCCGGGGTGAACTGGTTCCCGAACAGGATGCAGAACCAGCGGATCATCACGTCCATCGCATCGGCAATGGACAGCTCCCCGGCATTCGCAGGCTTTTCACCCTTGAGCGCGGCATTGGAGAGGGCCACAATGCGCCCGTACATTTTGGCAGCAGGCTCCATCTCCCGCAGTGCTCTGCCGGAGACGAAGTCAATGGTGTATTTCTGATTGTTCAGAGTACAGGTAATCATGTCGCACCCTCCTGATCAATAGTCTTGGTCTTCCCTATAGTCGGGCGTGAGTACAACCGGAGTTTCGTCGGCAATAGCCTCTCGGATGATTTGGATGTTCTCCTCATCCGTCTCGCCCTTGAAGCCAAACCCCACAGCATAGGGATATGGCGCACCAAAGTGCGCGTAGTATTCGTTCATAGCCTGTTCAAAAGCCGTCATTTCTTCTTCCTCGCTTTCAGCATGTCTTGGTAGACTTGATATGTCTTTGGAAAATATTCCTTGATGGCCGCCAAGGAACCGGGATGCGATGTTTCAGCGGATGTGATCTCAGCGAATATTTCAACGCCGCTGTCTCTGCTGGACCAGTAGCTCGATCCGTGTCCGCTGCCAAGAGGATAGGCTTTTCCGATGCCAGCGCCCTCAAACATATCGGAGATATCGGAACGATCCCGCATACTGTATTTGCCCATTGCTTCGCTGATCAGTCTGTCTGCGGCCTGATCGCGTGTCATATTGGGTTCATACCTGCGGATACGTGAAAGATGTCCCTCAAGCTCGTTTTTTGCAGTTCTGCCCAAAAGCCCACCAGCGGCGCTGTGATGCATGATGGCATTCCCGCTTGAGTCAATTCCCTGAAACAACGCCGAATAGGCACTGTATCTTCCATAGCCTTCAGCACGGGCTATCAGGTAATCGGTCATGTGTCCGTACTCATGAAACAGTACGCTGTATGGGGTTGATATGACATCTCCGCGAGCAACTCTGCTGATGTTTAGATGAACACTGTCATCAGCTGGAGCGTAGAATGCGCTGCGTGCATTTCGGCTCAGGCTTGTTGAACGGAATTGACTGGAGAAATCATCCCACATGGACCGGATGTGTTCTGGCGCGTTCTGCAGAATGGCGAGAACAGCGTTGGCATGGTTTTCTCCATAGGCTCTTCGCAGGAAATCAAAGGCTGATGAAGTCCTGCCCGCAGAAGCACGATGACTGGAACCTCCTCGTCCGCCCATTTCAGCACCGCCTTTTCGCATGGACACCGCGGTAATACGGTTCATGCGTTTCGATGTTGCCGGTGCATTCCGCGGGCACATCGCCAAAGAAGATGATCTTCTCCGGCTGCAGACGGCGCATCATCTCCGCATAGCCATCCAGAAACAGCGTTCGTGCCAGCGGATTCTTCTGTGTACCGACAGAGGATACAGCCACTGTGCCGCCGACCGGCTCGCCATCGAAGCACCATGCGTAGCTGTCATGGTCGCTCCAGCAGATGGAGGGGATGACCGTCAGGCCAAGGCTCTGCCAGTACGCGCCCAGCTGATGCTTGCGCCAGTGGTTGTAGAGCTGAACCGCCACGGGATAATCCGTGAACATGGAAAAGTCCGGGGTCATTACAGCCTGATAGCCGGACAGCAGATGCGCGTAACGGCACGGGTTGTTCCATGCGCGCTGGAACAGATAATCGTCGATAAAGAAATGCACTCCGTGAGCTTCCCGCTGCCGGTCAGACATGACGCAGTTGAAGGGAATCCACGGAATGCGGTCATTCAGATGAGTGGGCACCAGCTTCGGGATGCCAAAGGGGCCGTCCAGCGGGAAAAGCCCCAGCTCCAGATTGTGCCCATTGCGTTTCAGGGCTTCAAGTGCCACATGTCTCACCTCGCAAAGGGAAAGGGCACCCCGCTGTCAGCATGGAAAGCGGAGTGCCCGGATGGTCAGGTGCCGGTCGGCGTGAAGCTCGGCTCATAGACAGAGGACAGGAAGGCGGCGGCCTTCTCGGAAGTAAAGCCGTTCTGGCCCTCGTCCGCAACCGCCTGATAGCGTCCGTCGTGGGTGCGCTTGATCGCCGTCCATTCGACCTCGCCGGTCTGGCGGGTGACGGTCTTGCCCTCCTTGGTGGCGTAGTTCTCGGTGACCGGCTTGGCGCGAACCTTGTACAGCCACACATAGCGATAGGTCTTGTCGGACTTCTCGCTGCGGAAACCGACCGCGTAGTAGGGCGGCTTGTCCTGCGCGGTGCGGACGAGCACGCCGTTGTCGTCGATCCGGTTGCCGAAGATCTTCTCCTGAATGATCAGGGGAATGTCGGCCATCTTGGTCTTGAACGACAGCTCCGGATCGGGATAGAGCACATCGCCCTCGATGTCATCGTAATACTGCACATCCGGATCAGCGTTGTCCGGCGTGATGCTCGCCTCGATGGCACCGGCGAGCTTCTGCAGATCGCCATAGGTCAGCGTCGCTTCGGTATCCTCCGTCAGCTCCGCGATGACCACGTCCTTGAGGCCCACGGTAGAGGCTACCTTGGGCGAAGCAGCAACAGTTCCTGCCATTTGATTTTCCTCCTCTTACAATTGGTCGATGGCGTCCCGCAGCCCGTCCCGGATGATCTCATAGGCTTCATCCTGACGGGTGTCGTAGGCGGGACGGATAAAGGGGTGTGCGGGGGCGGGGGCGGGGCCGCCATGGCCGTACTCGACCGGCGTGGCGTAGTAAGCCCCCTCCTCCTTTCGATGAACGCCAATGGTGATGCTTCTCCCGCTGGCACGGCGCTTGCGTACCTTGCCGATCTGAATGGAGCGGTTCAGCACACCGGTGATGATTTTGGGGTCTTTGGAGGCATTGGCCTTCATCTGCTCATGGATGGGCACGGCGGCAGTCTCCAGTATCCTTTTGGCAACCGGAGCGCCCGCGCCGTCCGCGTCCATTTTACTGGCCATCCCGGCAATGTCGGTCATGAGATCACCAAGACCGTTCACGTCAAGGGGCATCCAGCATCGCCTCCTCGTACAGGCACCATGTCCACTGAATGGTGTACTGGTGCGTTGCCGTGTCATAGGCGGGCTGGTTGTAGCCTTTGTCGGTTTCCTCCACCATGACAAAACCCGCAGCGTACATGGCACTGCGGATTCGGTCTGCGGCATCGGTCGGGTCAATGTCGCTCCAGAGATTCAAATAGACATAGGTGCGGAACGACTGCACATGATCATCCTGATGCGCATCCTCTGTTTTCGTAGTCGAGTACACGACATACTGCGCAGGCGGGTTCTGATTGGGCGATGTTGCCCGCCACACGCCCGCCATGACGGGAATGCCGATATTCCGCAGCGCATTCTGCACCTGCTTCATCCGCTCACCCCTTCGGAGAGCGATGCTTTCAGGCCCAGATAGTCGCGCCGGAATCCGTACTCGCCCAGCGTGGAGATAAACCACTTCTTCCCGCGGAATTTCACCCACATGCCCGGAACCACATCGGCTCGGTAGCGAATGGTGAAGTTGATCACGGCTTCCGTGTTCATGACGTCCGCGCTGCGGTAGTGCTGGTTTCCGGCGTCCGTTGCGTCTGCCCACACCCGGCACAGCACGATGTCCTCGGCGTCTGGATAGCCGTTTTCATTGACCGTGCTCTGGGTATAGCCGATTTCAATGCGATGCCGGAGGATTCCGGGGTGCGGTGAGCCGTCGAAGTTCTTGTAGCCACGCAAGAATCATCACCGCCTTAGAACATCTTGTCGACTGCGCGGTAGGGGTACAGCAGATTGTGGAAGGCCGTCATCATGGCGTTGTATACGCTGCGCTCGGAGATGTCGCGGTTCTCGTAATAGTGGCTGACAAAAAGCAGCACAGCCAGTCGAACCGGCTGTGCAACGGTGTCCGTCTCAAACGATACGCGGCAATAATCCTCGGCAACGGCCTGTCCCTGCCGGATGAGGGATTCCAGGTAGGCATCCTCGTCATCATCCTCGATGCGCAGATGGGCCTTGACCTCATCAACCGTAAGAATCAAGGCGCATCACCAGCCTCCGGCGCAGCCAGTACACCGCTCTCCCGAAGCACTGCCAGAAGGTGATTGAAATCATCGCGCAGTCCGGCGGCGGTTGTGGCCTTGCTGTCCGGGATGCTGGGCAGCGGGGCCTTGTCCGGCATGTCCAGTAGGCCCTCGGCTCCCTCAACGGTTGCGCCCGGCAGGAAGGTGAGCTTGCCGCCGATGACCAGCTCATTCCCGCCGTGGGCAAAGTAGTTTCTCGTGGAAAAGTCACTCATACGGCGTCACCTCACACCTTCATCTGCAGGCACTTAACAGCCTCGGGCAGGATCAGCTTGCCGTCCACGCGCTCGGAGGACAGGAAGCCCACCTGACCATTGGGCGCGTACAGCTCATTCAGACGCTGAAAACGGCGGCCCTCACGATCTGCCACCCAGTAGTAGTTCATGTCGCCAAAGAGAATAGGCTTCGCGCCGGAGCCCAGCACCGGGACAAACGGCGATGTGTACACCGGGCTGTTCAGAATGGTATCGGGCGTACCGGCGGTCACAGAGGGCTGCCAGATGTAGTCGCCGCTCCCGTTCTTCAGCTTGCGCAGCGCCTTCACGGTGCTGTCGTTCATGATGAACACGGCACTGCGGCGGTAAGGAGCCCGAAGGGAGTAGAACAGGTCCATCACATCATCAAAGGTGACAGCAGTCGCGCTGCCGGTGGTGATGCCGACCTGCGCACCATCCTTGTCATTCAGGATGCCGGTGGGCTTGCCCGCGCCATCGCCGACAAAGAACGCCTCCTCCTCGGCAGAACCGATACGGCGGGCGAACTCCTTAGCGATATAGGACGGCACATCGAACACGGAGTCGTGGAGCAGCTCATCCGACACCTTGATGGTCGTGGCCAGCTTGAACGCGCTGATGGAAATCTGGCCGAAGGTGTCATCGCTCTCGGGATAGGCGGCGTTCTCGTCAATCCAGGCCGCGGTGCCGTGAGAGCGGACCACGGGAATCTTGCGGTCGCCGGAGCTCGTGGAAATGACATGTGCCAGCTGACGGAAGATGTTCTGCTCCTGCAGCGCATCAATCAGCTGGCGCTCATATTCATCGGGAACCAGGTAACCGCCGTGGTCATCCTCGCCGATCTTCAGCACGTTGTAGATCTCGTGCGGCACGGACTTGTCGCGCATTGCGTGCCAGAAGGCGCTCTTGTACTCATCGGACGCGGAGCCGGTCTTGCGGGGCTTATCCTCCGGAGAGAGGGGCTTGTCCACCAGCGGGCGGCTGGTCGGGCGGTCGAACTCCAGGTCAAGGGCCTCCTGACGCTCCAGACGCTCGATTTCCTTGCCCATCCGGACCACATCGGCCTCCATCTTCTCATAGGTGGCGGTGTCCTCGGCGGACAGGGTGCCGTTGGCATCCTTGCGGGACTCCACAAACGCCTTGGTGGCATCCCACAGCTTCGCGCGCTTTTCGCGCATGGAAAGAATCTCGTTCATACGATAACCTCCTCAGTAGGTGTATTTCAGGCGATCCAGCCTGCCCTGCAGGTCAGATGCGCTGGTACGGGGTTTAGTGGGAACCGCCTGCGGGGCTTCATTTCGCACAGAGCGGCGCATGGGCTTGTGTCTGTCCACCCAGCTCTGGTACTTCGCTTTGGCGTCCTCGGGATCAACCTGATGCTCAAAGGCGGCATTGGTGACACCGGCGGCAGGCTCCGTCATGACAGCGTCGATGAAGCCTTCCTGCAGGGCGGCGTTTGCGTCCATCCATGTGGTCGCACGCATCATGGCGGCCACATCATCCCGGCTGTGCCAGGTGCGCTGGCAGTACATGTTGATGATGCTGTTTTTGCAGGCCCGGAGAATGCCCATCGCCTGCTCAAGATCGGCCTCATTGCCATAGGCACCCATGATGGGGTCATGGCACAAGAACAGAATGCCGGGCGTCATTTCCAGGCGATTGGCGGCCATCGCCAGCACGGTTGCCGCGGAGGCCGCGGTGCCGGAAACGATGATATGGACATTGCCCGGATAGGCCTTCAGCTCGTCATACATCTGCGTCGCTGCGTTGCAGGAGCCGCCATAGCTGTTCAGAATGATGCGCACATCCTCGCCGGGCTGTGCGTCCTTAGGATACAGCTCATCGTGGAGACTGGCCGGGGTGATCTCATCACCGTACCAAATTTCATCGTCGATGTAGCCGTTCAGGTGAATCTCTCTCAAGCGGAATCATCCTCCTTCTGTTCCTGGGGCTGGTCTGTCTGCGCCGGTTCTCCGGCATCAGGGTCAACAGCCGTGACTGCCTTGACCACCTGCGTCAGACCGCACACGTTGACCGGAATCATGTTGCCGTTGACCAGATACACATTGCCGCCATCCTCATCGGAGAGCGGGTTCAGATTCTCCAGCTCACGGATATCATTCGCGCTCATCCAGCCGTTCTGCCGGGCAATGGCATAGCCTTCCATACGGCTCTTGTAGTCGCCGCGCATGAGTCCGTCCAGATTGAACTGTACATAGAAATGGCCCTTATCGCTGTCTGCGAAGAGGGCACGGTTCATGGCCTGTTCAATGCGTACCAGCCAGGGACGTATCGTGTGTACGGCAAAGCTGATGGACTGATGCTCAATATTGGAGAAGGTAGCCCGATCCAGATCGCCGATCATATGGGGCGGTACCCGGAAGATGCGGCAGATTTCATTGACCTGAAACTTGCGCGTTTCCAGGAACTGTGCCTCATTATTGGGCATGGTCAGCGGCTCAAAATGCATGTTTTCTTCAAGCACAGCCACCTTGCCCGCGTTCGCGGAGCCGGTGAACGCTGCGTTCCAGCTGGCGCGGAGGGCAGATGGGTCCTTCACCGTGTTCGGATGCACCAGAATGCCGGAGGGACGCGCACCGTTGGAGAAGAACTTGCTGCCGTATTCCTCCGCGGCGATGCCGAGACCGATAGCGCTCTTC